>JAYUUH010000411.1:0-3435 GCA_043754745.1 Lysobacter sp. | reverse complement strand
ACACCGACGAGGACATCGAGGCGGTGATCGCCGGCGTGAAGGTGGGCATGTCGATGCTGAAGCGCAGCGGGTTCTTCCGCGAACCCGATGAGGAACCGGTGCAGGACACCGCATCGCTGCCCGAAACCACGGCATTCGCGCCTCTACAGTCCGGCAACGCGTCGCCCCGCAACGAAATGGAGCGCCTGAAGGCGCTGCTCGCCGCCGACCTCGCGTTGGCAGAAGAATCAGGGAATTTGAGATGAGCGCTGTCGCGGAACCGATATTGTTGGACACGATCGCGAGAACGGTCGCGTCCACCCTGAAAATCCCGGTCGATCGGCTGGACGTCGACGCCGACTTCGATTCGTTCGGCATGGACTCGATCATCGCGATCGAGCTGATGACGAACCTGAGCAAACAGCTCAAGGTGTCGATCACGCCGGCGCAGCTGACCTCGGTCAATTCGATCCGCGAGCTGGCCGGCGTCATCGGCGGCTCGATGAACGAGGCCCCGGCCGCACCGGTACCGAAGACGCATCCGACCGCCGCCGCACAGCCTGCCTCTCTCGCCGCGGCCAAGGCATCGGCGCGGCCGGCCGGAGCGGGCGTTGCCCCGCGCCGCCGTGCGGAGGTTCGGCAGCAACCGCGTACCGACGGGGCAGGGGGCCTCGGGCGCATGCTGGCCTTCGTCCGCGACGAATACGGCCTGGACCTGCACGGCGAGCGCTTCACATCCAAGCAAGCGCTCATCGACCATCTGCTGGAGCACCACGCCGACGCACTTTCGCATTACTACGGTCTGTCCGTCGACGAGCGCAGCGCCGAGCTCGCCGAAGTGCAGGAAGTGCAGGCGGTCGCGCTGCCGACCGGCAGCCTCGGGATCGCGGTCGTCGGCATGGCCTGCACGTTCGCGGATGCCAATACACCGGAAGCGCTGTGGCACAACCTGATGGAACAGCGCTCGTTGATCGCGCCGCTGAAGGGAACCCGTTGGGGCGCTGCCGACGTCGACGCCGCGCCGCGCTGGGGCGCGCTGATCGACGATGTCGATCGGTTCGACCCCGCCTTCTTCGGCCTGAGCGAAGACGAAGCCCGCTTGTGCGACCCGCAGGAACGCTTGGTGACGCAGGCGCTTTACCACGCGCTGCAGAACGCCGGCCTGCGCGCGGACATGCTGCGCGGTACGCGCACGGGACTTTTCCTCGGTTATGAGTACGCCGAATACGAGCATCACCTGCGTCGCAATCTGCACCGCATCCCAAGCGCTCCGGCGCTCAGCTCGTCCAGCCCGATCTACTACCTCGCCAACCGCATCTCGTTCCTGTACGACTTCAAGGGCCCGAGCGAAGTGGTCAACGCCAGTTGCGCCTCCTCCGGGCTTGCGATCCACCGCGCCTGTCAATCGTTGGCGCAGGGCGAGTGCGACGTGGCCATCTGCGGCGGCGTGTCGCTCAATCTCTTCGAAGGCGACTATGCGGCGATCGCGCGCTACGGCCTGCTGTCACCCGACGGCAGCTGCGGCGTGTTCGAAGACGCCGCCAACGGCTTCACCCGCGGCGAAGGCGTCGGCCTGCTGGTGCTCAAGCGGCTGGACGATGCCGAGCGCGAAAACCGCCGCATCTTCGCCAAGGTCATCGCGACCCACCAGAACAACCGGGGCCGTGCCAGCTTCATCTCCGAGATCAAGCACGAAGCCATCACCCAGGTGATCGCCGGATGCTACGAAAAGCACGGCATCGCGCCTAACTCGGTCCGCTACATCGAAGTCGACGGCTACGCCACCAAATGGGGCGATTCCTTCGAGTTCGAAGGCATCAAGAACGCATTCGATGCGCCGATCACGGGCGAGAAGTATTGTGCGCTCGGCAGCATCAAGAGCAACATTGGCCATGTCGAGCCGGCCAGCGGCGTGGCCAGCGCGATCAAGGTCGCGCTGTCGCTGCACCACAAGCAGTTCCCCGCCACGATCACCAAGAAGACGCTCAACAGCTTCATCGATATCGAATCCAAGGCGCATCCGCTGTACATCGCCGACCGCCCGCTGCCGTTCGACACGCTGCGCCGCGGCGACGAACCGATCCGCGCGGGCGTCAACTCTTTCTCCGACAGCGGCGTGAACGTGCACCTGCTGTTCGAGGAATACCGCACCGACCACGGCGTCGCGCGCGCGGAGCCGAGCGGCCGCCAGTTGTTCGTCTTCTCGGGACGCACGCGCGAATCCCTGCAGGAATCGTTGGCCCTTACGCACGAATCCCTGCAGGAATCGTTAGACCTCTACGCCAGCCGTACGCGCACGCATGAACCCACACCGGTGCTGGAAGACATGGCCTACACCATGCAACTGGCGACCGTACCGATGGAGCATCGGCTCGCCATCGTCGCCGCCAGCCACAAGGAACTGATCGATGCTTTGGCGCGCGCAGCCAAGCTTCTGGCTGGCAACAAGCCGGTGGACGGCAATGGTCCGATCTTCATCGGCGGCCCGCAGGAGCGCGACAACGCACGCGTCTTCGACGTGATCAAGTCGCAGATCGGCGAGGACAAGCTGCTCGAAAACCTGCGCGAAGGCATGCTGAAGGATATCGCGCTGCTGTGGGTCGGCGGCATCGACATGCCCTGGGAGCGTCATTGGCGCGAGGTGGTACTGACTCGTCGCCGCAACGCGCAAGCGCTGCCGCAGTTGGTCGACATCGCGCCGTACCCGTTCGCCAAGAACCGCTACTGGCTGGATTTCGACGACGCCGATGCGCCGCCGCGTGTGCAAATCCCCACCGTGGCAAGGCCGCAGAAAACAAAGAGCGAGCACGACAGCGGTGGTGCGGTCGAGGTCGCGCGCGAATGGCGATTCGTCGACGCGCTCGCCGAAGGCGAACGGGCGGAAGCGCTCGATGCCGAGGACAAGATCGCGCTTTTCATTGCACAGGAAACCGCCGGACTGCTGAGCATGCCGCGCGCGGACATCGACATCGACCGGAGCTTCCTCGACCTCGGCTTCGATTCGATCGGAATGGCCTCGTTGATCCAGAAAATCATCGACTTGCTCGACGAGAACCTCTCCCCGAGCGTCGTGTTCAATTACCCCGACATCGAGCATCTCGGTCGCCATCTCGCCGAAAACTACCGGGCCAAGATCGATCGTATCCACGTCGTCGGCAAGGCTGCCGCGTCCGCCGCGTCAGCTGCGGTCTCGCAAGCGAAGCCGCAGCGGCCGGCCGCGCCGAAAAGCGATGTCGAAACGTGGTTCGTGAACCGGGACGCGGTCTCCGGCGGCCTTCTCGTACCGATGCAGATCAATGCTTCGGGACAACCGGTCTTCGCCGTCCCGGGTGCCGACGGCAGCGTGCTGTCGCTGGCGACTCTGGGCCGTGTGATGAACGGCATCCGCCCGATGTTCGGGTTCCAGGGCGTCGGCCTGGATGGCAAGCGTGAACCGCTCGATTCCATACACGCGAT
>JAYUUH010000410.1:0-3436 GCA_043754745.1 Lysobacter sp. | reverse complement strand
GTCGCTGTTCAAGGCGCGCAAGAATCCGGACGGCAAGACCATGCGCAACGTGCTTCCAGCGGCGCAGTACGCGCGTTGGCAGGTATTGAAAAAACGCTATATCGGCGTCGACGGCGGCATCGAGGAATGGCGGCCGGTGTTCGCCGCGCTGGAGTTGTACGACAAGGCGATCAAACGCTCTGGCATGAGCCAGGATCCGGTCGCATCGGACGCGGTGCGCAAGGCGGCCAAGCGCAGCAAGGTGAAGATCACCACGCCGACCATCAAGATCAAGATCGCGAATGCGAAGTCCGCGCTGCGCGAATTCTCCAGCACAGCGCTGGAGGATCAGGATTGCTTCCGGCGCACGCTCGACCGCATCGAAGGCGATCTCGGCACCATGGCCGGCCGCGCCAACGCCTGGGCCGAGGGCGATGTCGAAACGCTGCGCAACCTGCCGTACCAGAACCAGCTCACCGTGTGCAGCGAGGTGTTCACGGGCACCGCGATGGCGCGCAAGCAGGGGATGCAGGACATCCGCGCGCGGATGGAAAACACATGGCTGGCCGCGGCGGAGAAGGCTTTGGGCCAGAACGCATCGACGTTCGCAGTGCTGCCGATGAGCCAGTTGTTGCAGCCCGACGGTTTGTTGCAGCGGCTCGCGGCCAAGGGCTATGTGATCGAAGAGCCGTGATCGAGGAGCCGCAAGCCACAGCTCCGGTTCTACTCAGAGCCAATCTCCCGATCAAGTCTGTAGAGCGGCCTTCAGGCCGCTGTTTGAATGGCCCTGTCGCGTTTCAGCGGCCTGTAGGCCGCTCTACTGGAAATGAAATGCGCTTTTCATGATTGCCACTGCAGAAGCACTGAGAATTCGGACGGATTCTCAAGCGCCTGAGTAGGGTCCGGTGCCCGGTAGCGCCCACAGCAGGCCGTGGGTGATGGTCGTGGGCAGGCCCATGGGGTAATCCTCGTCCGGCAACACTTCGCTTTCGATCCGCAGGCCTGGGTAGTCGCGACTTTTCAGGGCGCGCTTGAAGCGGTGCATGTCGCCGATCATGTCGGTGCTCATATAGCGTGGTCCGCTGCCGCGGGTTTCGTAAGCGCCGATCGACAGCAGCACATGCGCCGGAAGATCGCGATGGTTCTTGGCGTAACGTACTTCGAGATCGAACATCATGCGCTGGTCGAACCACAGCGACGGACTGCCGAGAATGTAGCTGCGGAACATGCCGGGTTTGGTCAACAGCACGTAGCTGCCGAACAGTCCGCCGAACGAGTGGCCGATGTACACCTTGCGCCGCATGTCGACGCGGTATTCGCGGGCGACCAGCGCGAACACATCGCGCTCGATGTAGTCGCGATACGCGGCGGCCTGGCCGTAGTCGCTGTCGCGGTCGTAGACGCCAGCTGCAGGTTTCGCGCCGCTGCGGGCGAAGGGATTGGTCGGCGTGTAATCGCGACGCTTGCTGGGCATCGATTCTTCGCCGACGCTGTAGGACAGCCCGACCAACACGAAATCCTCGACGTTCCTGCCCTTGCCGCCGATGCGCCTGCGCAGGCTGCGGATCAACGGAAAACCATAGTCTGCGTCGGTGTTGAACACGACCGGATGCGGTTTTTCGTTCTCGAAATAAGACGGCGGCAGATCGACCCACACTTCGTACTTGCGCCCGGTGGCCGCGTTCGGCAGCGGATGCACGCGGGTGCTGGGCAGGGCGTAGGGTGGGGGCGCTGCCGGTCTGTGCGGCGCGCGCCCGCGTCGCTGCCGCAGGCAGTGCTGCCGATGTATCGATTCGCGGTTGCGGCTCGTCCCCAAGCCACCAGCCGCCGGCAAACCCCAGGCCGGTCAGGCCGATGGCCGCAATGACAACGCGTACCTTCCCATCAACCCGTCGCGCGTACAGTGTTTACAGCGTGCGTTGCCGCTTCCGGCCAGCGCGCCAGCACCGCGCTGCGGATGCCGGCGGCGTCGAGGCCGGCTTCGGCCAGCAGATCCTCGCGGCTGGCGTGATGCTGGAAGGCGTCCGGCAGGCCGAGGTGCAGAATCGACATCTGCACGTTGGCTTCGGCGAGCAGCTCTGCTACGCCCGCGCCGGCACCGCCTGCGACCACGTTGTCTTCCATCGTCACGAAGCCGTCGTGACCGTTGGCGAGTTCGAGGATCAACGCGCGGTCCAGCGGGCGTACGAAGCGCATGTTGACCACCGTCAGATCAAGCTCATCGCCGACTTTTTCGGCCGCGGGCACGATCGCGCCGAACGCCAGCAGTGCGATGCGTGCGCCGCTGCGGCGGACTTCGGCCTTGCCGATCGGCAAGACGTCGAGGTTCGGCTGGAGCGCGACGCCGGGCCCGGTGCCGCGCGGGTAGCGCACCGCGGCCGGGCCTTCGTAACGATGACCGGTGCTGAGCATCTGCCGGCATTCGTTCTCGTCGGCGGGCGCCATCACCACCATGTTCGGCACGCAGCGCAGGAAACTCAGATCGAGGTTGCCGGCGTGGGTCGCGCCATCCGGGCCGACCACGCCGCCGCGATCAATGGCGAACAGCACGTCGAGATTCTGGATCGCCACGTCGTGCACCAGCTGGTCGTAACCGCGCTGCAGGAACGTGGAATAGATCGCCACCACCGGTTTGGCGCCTTCGCAGGCCATGCCGGCGGCGAGCGTGACCGCATGCTGCTCGGCGATAGCGACATCGAAATAGCGGTCCGGATACTCCTTGCTGAAACGCACCAGGCCCGAGCCTTCGCGCATCGCTGGAGTGATGGCGAGCAGCTTCTCATCGGCGGCGGCCATGTCGCACAGCCAGTCGCCGAAAATGTCGGTGTAGGTCGGTTTCTTGGCGCCGGCCTTGGCGATGAGGCCTTTCTGCGGGTCGAACGGCGAGACCGCGTGGTAGCCGATCTGGTCGCCTTCGGCCAAATCGTAGCCTTTGCCCTTGGTGGTCATCACATGCAGCAGCTGCGGACCCTTCATCGTTTTCAGGGTCTTGAGCGCGGCGACCAGCGAGTTGATGTCGTGGCCGTCGATCGGGCCGGTGTAGTGGAAGCCCATTTCCTCGAAGAACGTGGACGGTACGAACATGCCCTTCCAGTGTTCTTCCCAGCGCCGCACGAAGCGCGCGGACTTGCTGGTGCGCTTGTCGCCGAGGAGTTTCTTGCCGCTTTCGCGCAGCGCGTTAAGCGTGCGGCTGCCGGTCATCCGGCCGAGCATCTTGGTCAGCCCGCCGACGTTCTCGCTGATCGACATCTGGTTGTCGTTGAGGATGACCAGCAGGTTGGGCTCGGAATCCATGCCGCCGGCGTGATTCAGGGCCTCGTAGGCCATGCCTGCAGTCATCGCGCCGTCGCCGATCACCGCGACCACGCGGCGGTTGCTGCCGCTGCGGGCGGAGGCGATCGCCATGCCCAGAGCGGCCGAGATCGAAGTCGAGGAGTGGCCGACGCCGAAGGTGTCG
>JAYUUH010000409.1:0-3436 GCA_043754745.1 Lysobacter sp. | reverse complement strand
CGCCGCACAGACCATCAACCGCTTCTGCTCGTCCGGCCTGCAGGCGGTGGCGATGGCAGCCGACCAGATCCGGCTCGGCAATGCCGATCTGATGCTGGCCGGCGGCACCGAATCGATGTCGATGGTGCCGATGATGGCGTCGTCGATGCGGGAAACGTCGATGCCCGGCGCCTGCGCGATCACGCTGCGCAGCACGTGCGCGAGCATGTCGTCGGGGCGGGTGTTGCGGAATGCGCCCTTCGGCGCCTTGCCGACTGGCGTGCGGGTGGCGGCGACGATGTAGGCGTCCTGGATCTGTTTGCTCATGATGTGTGTCCTCGTTTGTCTCCTTCCCCCGCATGGCGGGGGAAGGTCGGGATGGGGGCCGGATGAAGGCTGCCGGATGACGGCATGCCCCCTCCTCAATCCTCCCCCGCGGGCGGGGGAGGAGGATGTGATCGTCAATTCCGCAGCGGTTTCCCGGTCTGCAGCATGTGCTGGATCCGGGCCTGGGTTTTCGGCATCTGCGCCAGCGCGACGAAGTGCTCGCGCTCCAGACGGATCAGCCATTCCTCGTCCACCAGCGCGCCGCGGTCGACTTCGCCGCCGCACACCACGGTGGCGATGCGGGTGGCGATCTCGGCGTCGTGCTCGGAGATGAAGCGGCCTTCCAGCATGTTCGCCAGCATCATCCGGACGGTGGCGATGCCGACATCGCCGGCCACCTGGATGCGCCGCGCAGGCATCGGCGGCCGGTAGCCGGTTTCGGCCAGGGCCAGCGCCTGCTGTTTGGCGATGTGCAGCAGCTCATGCGCATGGAAGGCGACGATGTCGTTCTGGCGCAGCAGGCCGAGTTCCTTCGCTTCGATCGCCGAGGTCGAGACCTTCGCCATCGCGACGTTCTCGAACAGCGGCTTGAGCTGGGCGAACACGTCGCCGCCCGGGCCCGCGGCCTGCGAAGCGCGCACCGCGAACTCCTTGAGGCCGCCGCCGGCCGGCAGCAGGCCGACCCCGGCTTCGACCAGCCCGATATAGCTTTCGAGATGCGCGACGGTGCGCGCGGCGTGCATCTGGAACTCGCAGCCGCCGCCGAGTGCAAGGCCGCGGACCGCGGCCACCACCGGCACCAGCGAATACTTGATGCGCTGGCTGGTGGCCTGGAAGTTCGCGACCATGGCCTCGAAGCCCTTCACGTCGCCGGCCTGCAGCAGGCCGAGCGCGCCGGACAGATCGGCACCGGCCGAGAACGGTTCCTTCGCCTGCCAGATCACCATGCCGCGGAAGTCGCGCTCGACAACGCCGATGGCTTCCTGCAGACCGTTGAGCACGTGGTCGTTGACAGTGTGCATCTTGGTCTTGAACGACGCGACCGCGATCCCGTCGCCGTCGTGCCACAGGCGCACGCCGTCGTTCTCGAATACCGTCTCGCCGGGGGCAAAACGCTCGCCCAGCACCGGGTCTGGGAAGCGCTGGCGCTTGTAGACGGCCAGCGTGGAGCGGGGCAGGTTGGTGGCCCTGGCCGGGCTGTAGCTGCCGTCGCCGACATGCACGCCGTCGCGGCCGTCCAGTACCCACGCGGGCAGGGCGGCGCTGCTCATGGCCTTGCCGGCGGCGATGTCGTCGGCGATCCACTGCGCGACCTGCTTCCACCCGGCGGCCTGCCAGGTCTCGAACGGGCCGAGCGACCAGCCGTAGCCCCAGCGGATCGCCAGGTCCACGTCGCGCGCGGTGTCGGCGATGTCGGCCAGGTGATAGGCGCTGTAATGGAACAGATCGCGGAACACCGCCCACAGGAATTGCGCCTGCGGATGCGCGCTTTCGCGCAGCTTGGCGAACTTCTCCGCGGGGTTCTTGATCTTCAGGATCTCGACGACCTCGGGCGCCGCGGCGCGGTCGGCCGCGCGGTAATCCTGCTTCTCCAGGTCCAACACCACGATGTCCTTGCCGACCTTGCGGAAGATGCCGGCGCCGGCCTTCTGGCCCAGCGCGCCCTTGGCGATCAGCGCACCCAGCCACGCCGGGGCGTTGAAATACGAGTGCCACGGGTCGTCCGGCAGGGTGTCGCCCATGGTCTTGATGACGTGGGCCATCGTGTCCAGGCCGACCACATCGGAGGTGCGATACGTCGCCGATTTCGGACGGCCCACCAGCGGACCGGTCAGGCCGTCGACTTCATCGAAGCCCAAGCCGAAGGTCGCGGTGTGATGGATGGTGGCCAGGATCGAGAACACGCCGATGCGATTGCCGATGAAGTTCGGGGTGTCCTTGGCGTAGACCACGCCCTTGCCGAGGGTGGTGGTCAGGAAGGTTTCGAGGCCTTCCAGCACATCCTTGTCCGTGGTTCTGGCCGGAATCAGTTCCGCCAGATGCATGTAGCGCGGCGGGTTGAAGAAGTGCACGCCGCAGAAGCGATGGCGAAGTTCTTCCGGAAGGACTTCCGCCAACTTGTTGATTCCAAGGCCGGATGTGTTGCTGGCGAGGATCGTGTTCGCAGGCACGAACGGCGCGATCTTCTTGTACAAGTCCTGTTTCCAGTCCATCCGCTCGGCGATGGCTTCGATAATCAGGTCGCAGCCGCGCAGTTGTTCGAGGCCGGTGTCGTAATTGCCTGGGGCGATGGCTTCGGCCAGCGACCTGCTGGCCAGCGGCGCGGGCGAGAGCTTACCCAGATTGGCGAGGGCCTTGAGCACGACGCCGTTGGGGTCGCCTTCCTTCGCGGCCAGATCGAACAGCACCGTATCGACGCCGGCGTTGGTCAGATGGGCGGCGATCTGCGCGCCCATCACGCCGGCCCCGAGTACGGCCGCACGCCGTATAAGCGGTTTCTGAGACATGTTCTGCATCCTGTTGATTACGTGGGGTTTAGTCGTGCAATGAAACTGTGCAAGCAGGGATTGGCCAGACAGTTAATTGATCTTCCCAGCCTTGAAGCCTGCTGCCGCGAAGCGGATGAGCTCCTGGGCCGCGCGCTGGCGGTGCTCGGTCTCGGTCACGCCATGCCTGCGTTTGATGATTCCGAAGTCGGCCATGGCATAAGTCAGGGCGCCGGCCAGGAAATCGAGCCGCCAATACAGTTCTTCCTTGCTGAGTCCGGGCATGCATGCGGATATCGCCTTGGCGAATTCGCGCAGCACATGACCGTACTGCTCGGAGAGGAATCGGCGCAGGCCGTCGTTCTTTTCGGCATAGGCGCGGGCGATCACGCGGATGAAGGCGCCGCCGCCGTGGCGGTCCTGGGCCATCGCCAGCGGCGGCTCGACGAAGGCGGCGAGAATGGCGTCGAGATCGCCACCGCCCTTGGCCGTCGTCACCGCCTCCTGCAGGCGCGACAGGCGCTGGGCGCTCATTTCGTCCATGCGCCGGCGGAACACTTCATTGACCAGGTTTTCCTTGCTGCCGAAGTGGTAATTGACCGCCGCGATATTGACGTCCGCCTGGCTGGTGACCTGGCGCAGCG
>JAYUUH010000408.1:0-3447 GCA_043754745.1 Lysobacter sp. | reverse complement strand
TGCCGGTGGAGGATAGGCTGAGGGAACGCCGCCGACCAGTTGTATTCGACGGTGAGCGCCTGCGGGCGGACATCGCGCAGCACGCGGCGCAGCAGATCGAACACCTGCGGCGGCGCCGGCACCGCATGGTCGTCCCAGGCGATGCCCGACTGCACGCTCAGTCCGGAGATATGCACTTCCACCACCCGCGACAGCGGCAGGCGATCGAGTTCGCGCGCCGGATCGGCGCCGGTGTTGAGGCAGGTGATGAGGAAATGACTGAGGTCGAGCAGCAGCCCGGCGTCGCAGCGCGCGAATACCTCGGCGATGAAATCGCTCATCGGCATCGTGCTGCCGGGAATCCCGAAATACTGGGGCGAATTCTCCAACAGCAACGGCGTGTCGCCGAGCTGCCGGCGCGCGGCGACGAAGTTCTCCACCACGCGCGCCACCGACGCTTCGCTCAGCTGCGGACACACGGTGTACGTCAGCGTGGTCGGATCGCGATCCGCTTCGCTTTCGCCGCCGAGCGGCTCGGCCGAGACGAACGCGAGATGTTCGCCGACCCACGGCGTGCGCAGGCGGCCGGCGGCATCGGCGATCGCGCGCATGGTGTCGGCCGGCGGCGCGACCGTGCCCGCTACCGACACGCTGGCGCAGTGCAGCACCAGCGGAATATGCGCCTGCAGCGCGCCGGCTTCGGGCGTATGCCGCAGTTGCTCGAACGGAATTTCGATGTAGTCGAGCGCGTCCGGATGCGCATCGAGATATGCGAGCGCGCTCGGCCCGTAAGCCAGACCGAGCTGTGTTCGCGCGGGATCGGAACGGAAATACTTCATGCGTTTGATCACCTCGAAACGGCGACCGCGAAGCGAAGGCCACCGCCGCGGAACACGATGCGTCGCCGGCTTGACGACTCCGGCCCTGCGAGCCGGAGCCGCGTCGCTCAGTCGTACAGCCAGGCGCCGCCGAGCTTGCCGCCGGTCAGATCGACCTTGCTCAAGCTGACGGTCAACGTGCCTTTCGCGATGCAGCGCTGGATCGCGGCGATCTTCTTCGCGTCCAGGGGCATGTTCAAATGCAGTTTCGGGATGGTGCCCGAAAGCGCGATGGTGGCGGCTTTCGCCGCTTTCTTCGGGGCGGCCTTCTTGGCGCTGGCCTTCTTGGCGCTGGCCTTTTTTGCCGGGGCCTTCTTGGCGGCGGCTTTCTTGGTGCCCGGTTTACGGGTTGTTGCCATTTCCCTGCTCCTCTTCTGCGTGTGAAGGGCTCCGTGCGGAACCCGGCGATGACACTGCAGTATCCTTGCGCGTCGCGATGCGTGAGGCCGCGCTGTGCCGAAACTTGCACCGCTTCGGCGAAGCTGTCAACACCATTCGTCAGACAGCGCGACGATTCCGTTGATGCCGCCATGCAGCATGCCCCCATGCACAGGCGACGCGTCGTGCAGCCGCAGCATCGGATCGACCGTGGGCATCAGCATCACCTGCACGCGCCAATCGACGTCCGTGTCGTCCTCCAGCGCGACCGCGCCTTCATGCAGCAGCGCGGACAGCACGGTGTGCAACATGCGCAGCGCGAGCGCGCGACCGACGCAGCCGTGACCGCCGGCGCCGAACGGAAAATACGCGTACGCCGAAGGCCGCAACCCCGCCCAGCGCGACGGCGAGAAACGCTGCGGCTCGGGAAACCACTGCGGATCGCGATGCGAGAGGAACGGACACAGCAGCACTTCGCAGCCCGCGGGCAGATGATGTCCGCCCAACACCACCGGTTCGCGCACCACGCGCACCATCAGCGCATTGGGCGTGAGCACCCGCAGCGATTCGCTCAGCACCGATTTCAACAGCGACGATTCCAGCAACGGCATGGACGCATCGGGGCGGCCATCGCGACCGGCGTTCGCGATCGATTCGGCGCGAAGCTGCGTCTGCAGTCGCGGCAGCTGGCTGATCGCCAACAACGTCCAGGTCAGGGCCACCGCCACCGGTTCGTTGCAGGAGATGAACAGCACGTTCGCATGACCGACGAACGCGTTTTCGTCAATGTCGTCCGCCAACGCCAGCGCGGCGAGCGCGCCATGCCCAGTCGTTGCGGACGCGGCCATGCCCGGCGCCGCGCGCAGTTGTCGCCGATAGCCGCGCAGGCCCGCGTCCACCGCTTCGCCCAATGCGATCAGATGCCGCCGCGTCGCGGCATCGACCGCGCGTCCGGGCGCCGCCGCTTCGCGCCGCAGCTGGAAATACGCCATCAAGCCGTCCGGGCCGACGATCGCGCCGCCGGCCGTGCCGAACAGCAATCGCGAGGACGCTTCGAGCGTCAGTGCGCGCATCGATACCAGCGCGCCAGCGCCTTCCCGCAATCGGGCCGCGATGGTCCGCACGGCGGGCACGATGGCGACCCGCATCGCCTCCGCATCGACGGCGGCGAGCATCCGCGCCAGCAGCTGTTTGTGATGTTCGTGACGATCGCCGCGCATCCCATGCAGACCGGCGTTGAGCGTGCGCAATGCGGGCGGCAGGCCGAGCGTGCGCGCCGCGGATTCCGGCAGCACGAATCGTTCGATATCGGTCAGCACCGCGCGCTGGTGCGCCTCGCCGGACACCACCACGACGCCGGGACAGTCTTCATCGCGCGTGAGCAGCGGACCATGATGATCGAGACGATACAGATCGCCGAATGCTTGCCGCCAACGGTCCAGGCAGGCCATCGGCTCGGCGCCGAGCCGGCGCAGATCGCGCGCGCACGGCATGCCCGCGTCGAACGCACCGGCCGGCCCATCCTCGCCCGACAGGGGGCGCGTCTCCGATGCCTGTTCGGGTCGCTCCATCGACAACTCCCGGCGAATCTTCCATGTCGATCATACGCCGGCGATGCGGGACCCGGAGGCATCCCTCCGGGTCTGATCCTCCCGCACCGCGCATTACGCTCAGGACAGCGGATCCACTCGCGGATCCAACGGTGCCCGAAGGCATCGTTTCCTCCCATCCAGGACGTTTCCCATGATCCGAAACATCGTATTTCCCGCATTGCTCCTGTTCGGCGCGCTGCTGTTCGGCGGCCGCGCGCAGGCCCAGCAGATTCCGGAAGGCCCGTTCCAGAGCGTGCAGTCGCTGGTCCAGACCTGGCAACAGTTCGATCCTGCGGGCGCCGGCTACGCGTATGTCGACGGCACGCTCGTGTTCCAGCGTTACGGCTTCGGCCCGGCCGCTGTGGGCTATTACTACGTCTGCCCGCAGGACGCGCTGATCAAGCTCAACTGCCCGGCGGAAGGGCCGTTCCGCAGCGCGCAGGCGATCATCGACTACTGGCGGCAGGCCGACCCGTGGGGCGCGACCTATCTTTACCTCAACGGGCAGTTGATCGAGCAGCGGATGGGTTTCGGTCCGGCCAACACGCAGTACTACGTGACCTGCAACAACCGCCCGGGCGGCGGCTTCATGACCAACTGCAATCTCTGAAGATCGCGGA
>JAYUUH010000407.1:0-3448 GCA_043754745.1 Lysobacter sp. | reverse complement strand
CACGTTCATTTTCGAGACGTTCGACGATTTCTTGGCGTCGTTCGCATCGGTCACATAGCTGTAGCAGACCGGCGTGAGTGGATGCACGATCTCGACTTCGCCCAGCGAATACGGCACGAACATTTCGCCGCCGGCATCGGCGAGGCGCGCGCCCATCGCGGCCTGGAACGCGGAGTCGACCAGCGAGGGATGCAGCACGAACTCATCGAAGCGCAGCGCGTCGAGTTCGGGGATCTTCAGTGCGCCGAGTACTTCGAAGCTGGACTGCGGGTTGCGATGAACCTCCTGCAGCGCCTGGAAGGTCGGGCCGAGACCCAGACCGAGGGTCTTGAACTGAGGATACGCGCGTTCGGCATCGCTGACCTTCTCGCAGCGTCCGCGGACCGCATCGAGGTCGACGAATTCGTCCTCGGCGGCCTCTTCCTGCGCGGTGGCGTATTGCAGCTTGCCCTGGCAGTACAGCTGTTTGCCGCCGCCCTCGCGTTCGCTGAAGACCTCGAACGTCACCGTGTCGCCCGCGGGCTTCAGTTCAATGAAGACTTCGTTCGGCACGCCGTTCTGGACCGTCAGCGGGCTGACCCAGAGGATGTTCCTGATCCTGCGGACCTTACGGCCCGCGGCGATCTCGCCGGCCTTTCGCGCCAGATCGAGATAGGCCACGCCCGGAAGCGTCGGAATGTCGGACACCAGATGGTCGTAGATGAAGAATTCGCGGTCGGTGAAGACCTTGCGGAACACCTGGCGCTCAAAGGTCGATTCGTTGCTGTCGATCAGCGGATGCAGGCCGGCGGCAGACACGGCTGTCATCGGTCCGACCGTGCCGCCCTCGGCGGGCTCCAGCCAGTGGCGCTTGTCGGCGAACGGATACGTCGGCAGGGAAATGCGCCTGCCCTGCCCGCCGTTCTGCATGCCCTGCCATTCGGACACCAGGCCGTCGATCCACAGCTGCGCCAGCTTCATCGGATCGCGCGATTTCGCGAGCAGATCGACGAACGCTTCCTTTTCCTTGCGGCTGAGCATCCTGGTGATGCCTTCCGCGTTCTTCACGTGGCCGTTGAGAATGTTCTCGTCGCGCGTGCCGGCCAGGAAGCACTGCAGCCTGTCGATCAGCCGTTCGTGGCTGTCGGCGAGGATGGCGACCCGATGATCGAAGGATTTGCGGCCGAGCTGCAGGGTGAAAGCGATCTCGTCGAGGCTGGGCGCGGACGCGTCGTCGCGGTGGTTTTCGTCGCGATGTTTCTCGACGAAGGATTTCAACCGTATCGCGACCTGCCGCAGTTGCTCCTCGTTGCGCGCGGACAGCGGGAATATCCGCAGACCGCGTTCCGCCGCCGCAACCTCGGCCGACGTTTCCACGGCTTCCAGAATCACATGGGCATTCGAACCGCCAGCGCCGAAGGAACTGATGCCTGCGCGCAGCGGCTGCAGCACGCCGTCAACCTCTTTCGGATGCCACGGCGTCAGCGCCTGCTGGACCACGAACGGCGAATGCGCGAAATCGATGAACTCGTTGAGTTGCGCCGAATGCAGCGACGGCACCAAGGTGCGGTGACGCATCTGCAGGATCGTCTTGCACACGCCCGCGATACCCGCGGCGGCTTCCAGGTGCCCGATGTTGGTCTTGATCGAACCGATCGCGCAGCTCTGCAGCCCGACGTCGTTTTTCTCGAACGCCTGGTTCAGGCCGGCGATCTCGATGGGATCGCCCAGTTCGGTGCCGGTGCCATGGGCCTCGATGTAGCCGATGCTGCGCGCATCCACGTTCGCATTTTTCAGCGCTGCGGTGACCACATCGCACTGCGCCTTCGAGTTCGGCACCGCGAAGCCGCTGTTGCGCCCGCCGTGGCTGATCGCCGAGCCCTTGATGACCGCGTAGATGTTGTCGCGGTCGCGCCGCGCCTGCGCCAGCGGTTTCAGCAACAGCGCGCCGACGCCCTCGCCCGGCACGTAGCCGCTGGCGTCGCGGCCGAAGGCGCGACACAGGCCATCTTCTGACAACAGACCGCCGGCGACGGTGATTTCCTGCTTGCACTGGTGCACATCGAGGTTGACGCCGCCGACGAGCGCGGCCGCGCATTCGCCGCGGCGGATGGCGTCGCAGGCAAGATGGATCGCGGTCAGGCTGGCCGAGCACGCGGTGTCCACCGCGATGCTGGGACCAGTGAAATTCATGAAATACGACACGCGGTTGGCGACGCTCCAGAGGAACGAATTCGCGACCACCTTGTTGCCGACCAGGCGCTCTTCCGCGCCCACCATCTGGTACATCGCCCAGACCGCGCCGACGTACACACCGATCCGGCGCGCGCCCAGCTCCTCGCTCTGGAACGCTTCCGGATAATAGCCGGCGTCTTCAAGTGTTTCCCAAGCCACTTCCAGGAACAGGCGTTCCTGCGGGTCGAGCGTTTCCGCTTCGCGCGGCGAAATATTGAAGAACAGCGAATCGAATTTGTCGAGGTCGTCGATGAAGCCGCCGCGGTAGCGGCCCAGCGCGTCGCGATTGCGCCTGCGGTCGTAGCGCGACTGCGGAATGTCGTCGATGCAATCGCGGCCCTGGGTCAGATTCTCCCAAAGCTCGTCGGCATTCGTGGCCTTCGGCAAACGCGCGGCCATGCCGACAATCGCGATGTCCATATCGATCTGCATCGTGATCTCGGATGCGCGCGGTGCGGCGGCCCCGGCGGCACGCACGCTGTCCGCGGCATGCGGCTCTGAAGCGTGCGTCGTTGAAGCATGCATCACTGCCTGCGGCTGTTGCATGGCAGAACCCTGCGCATCGCCTGTGGGCACCGCTGCGACGCTCTGCGGCGACAGCAGTCGATGAAGCGTGAGCCGGACGTTGAGATTGCCCGCGCCTTCGGTGGCACTGAGGTCGGGAATATTGACGATGTCCGCGAACGCATCCACCAGCCGGTCGCCCAGCCGCTTTACCTCGTCCGCCTTGAGGCCTACAGGAATGGCCAGCCTGACCAGCTGATTGAGCGAGGTGTTCTGCTGCATGCCGACGCTGTGCGCGCCGGCACGGATGCCTGTTGCCAGATAGAGCCATGCCGCGAACGATGCGACCGGTGCGACGAGATCGCGAAACTCCGGAATCCGCTTGACGTCGATCAACACGCAGTGGGCCAACGCCGGACGCACGACAGGTAATTGCCGTTCCGCGAGACGCATTCCCAGCGCACGCACGGCATCGACGCGGCGACGGACCTGGGTCTCGATGTAGCCGCGGTTCTGCAGCGATGCCGCAATGCATTTCTTTTCGGTGACGTCCAGTGCTTTGCCGCCGCGCTGTTGCAACGCCTGCAGCCGGTCGTGCAGCGCCTGATCGTTGGTGGCGATCAGTCCGCCCTTGTTGACGCAGAAATCCTTGGCCAGACTGGTGACCACCGCATCGCCCTGCGACAGCAGCGCCTCGACGACTTGCCACAGCGAGGCATCGCGCCACTCG
>JAYUUH010000406.1:0-3450 GCA_043754745.1 Lysobacter sp. | reverse complement strand
TCGCTGCGGGAACACCGCCCGCGAATCTCCGAAGCGGAGATGCTCAGTTCTCGTAAGCCGCTTCGCCGTGCGAGGCGATGTCGAGGCCTTCGCGCTCGGCTTCCTCGTTGACGCGCAGGCCGATCGTGTACTTCACCAGCGTGAAAGCGACGAACGACACCACGCCCGACAACCCCACCGTCACCAGCACGCCCTGCAGCTGGATCCAGACCTGCGCGCCGATGCTGTATTCCGCGAAGGCGGTTTCGGTGACGTAATCCCAGATGCCCGCACCGCCCAGCGACGGCGCCGCGAACACGCCGGTGAGCAGCGCGCCGGCGATGCCGCCGACGCCGTGCACGCCGAACACGTCGAGACTGTCGTCGGCGCGCAGCAGCTTCTTCAATCCGGTGACGCCCCAGAAGCAGACCATGCCGGCGATCGCACCGATGGCGAGCGCGCCCATCAGGCCCACGAGACCGGCGGCCGGCGTGATCGCGACCAGACCCGCGACCGCGCCAGAGGCGCCGCCCAGCATCGACGGCTTGCCGCGCGCGAACCATTCCACAGCGCTCCAGCTCAGCACCGCAGCCGCGGTGGCGAGGAAGGTGTTGGCGAACGCGAGCGCGGCCACGCTGTTGGCTTCCAGCGCCGAACCGGCGTTGAAGCCGAACCAGCCGAACCACAGGATCGATGCGCCGACCATCGTCTGGGTGAGGTTGTGCGGGCGGATCGCTTCGCGACGGTAGCCGACGCGCGGGCCGATGACGTACGCGCCGACGAGACCGGCGATGGCGGCGTTGATGTGGACCACGGTGCCGCCGGCGAAATCCAGCGCGCCCTTCGCCCACAGGAAGCCGGACTTCGCGAGCACGCCCTCGACCGCATCGGTGCCGGTGAACGCGTCCGGACCCGGGAAGAACCACACCATGTGCGCTATCGGTGCGTAGGCGAAGGTGAACCAGATCACCGTGAATACCAGCAGACCGGCGAACTTCACGCGCTCGGCGAACGCACCGATGATCAGCGCGCAGGTGATGCAGGCGAACGCACCCTGGAATACGAAGAACGCGAGTTCCGGAATGTAGACGCCCTTGGTGAAGGTCGCCGCCATCGCACCGTTGAGTCCTTCCCCGAACAGGCGCGCGCCGCCGCCGATGAAGGCGTTGTTCTCGGTGAACGCGAGGCTGTAGCCGTAGACCAGCCACAGCACCGCGACCAGCGAGAACACCACCAGGCACTGCATCAGGATCGACAGCACGTTCTTGCTGCGCACCAGGCCGCCGTAGAACAGCGCGAGTCCGGGCAAGGTCATGAAAATCACCAGCGCCGAACACACCAGGATCCACGCGGTGTCGCCCTTGTCGGCGACCGGCGCGGGTGCGGCGGCGGGTGTGGCGGCCTCGGGTTCGGCGACATCGGCAGCCGCTTCCGCCACCGCTTCCGCAGGTGCGTCAGGCGGCTCCGGCGGCGGCGTTCCGGTTGTTGTTTCGGGCGTCATATGCATGGGCGCTTCGGCAGCGGGGTCAGCCGTTGCGGAGGTAGCGGCTTCGGTGGCCGGCGTCGCCTGCGCGGCGACGATGGATGTTGCGCCGAAGGTCATCGCGCCGCAGAGCAGCGCGAGCCGTGCGATACGGATCAAAGCGTCGCGGGTTCTCGACCCGGACAGCAATCCAGTCTTCATGGGACATGTCTCCGAGTGTGGGTTAGAGCGCGTCCGCGCCGACTTCGCCGGTGCGGATGCGGATGACCTGTTCCAGCGCGGTGACGAAAATCTTGCCGTCGCCGATCTTGCCGGGGCCCGCGGATTGCTGGATCGCTTCGATCGCCGCGTCGAGCCGATCGCTCGCCACCGCGACTTCGACCTTGATCTTGGGCAGGAAATCGACGACGTACTCCGCGCCGCGATACAACTCGGTATGTCCCTTCTGTCGCCCGAAGCCCTTGACTTCGGTGACGGTGATGCCGGAGACGCCCATCTCGGACAAGGCTTCGCGCACCTCGTCGAGCTTGAACGGCCGGATGATGGCGGTGATCAGTTTCATGCGTTCTCCCCGTTGGCGATTATTCGCTGTGGATGACCGCCGGCACCGCAGTGCCGGCGGTCGCTGAAGAGAACCGCTACGCAGTCCGACGTGGGGAAGGAAGCTGCGTATGCGTTTCCCGTGCCTCGTCTTGCAAAGTCTTGTAAAAAACCAGAACCGCCGATGCCGCTTCCACGACGCGCGCGCTTCAGAGGGCGAGCTTCAGAGGGCGAGCTTCAGAGCGCGAGCTTCAGAGCGCGAGCGTCATGAACATGCTGTACGGGTCTTCGACATAGTCCGCGAACGGACCGCATGCCTCGAAGCCGAAGCGCCCGTACAGCGCCCTCGCCGGTTCGAATGCCTCCATCGAACCGGTTTCCAAACTCAGGCGCCGATACCCGCGACGCCTGGCTTCCTGCAGGATGTGGCGCATCAATCGCGTCGCCACCCCTTTGCGCGCGTGCCCCCGCACAGTGCGCATCGATTTGATCTCGCCGTGCGCGGGATCGAGCTCCTTCAGCGCGCCGCAGCCCAGCAACTCGTCTGCATTCCACACGCTCCAGGACGTGACCTCAGGACTGCGCAGACCATCGAGATCCAGCGCGTGACAACTTTCCGGCGGCGAATGCAGGGCGAGATCGGCCTTGTGCTCGCGCAGCAATGCGATGATCGCGTCTCCCTGCAGATCGTCGATACGGATGTCCATCGATTGCCTCATCGGTCTGCCCCGTAGAGCGGGCTTCAGCCCGCTTGACGTCACCGCGAAAAGCAGCGGACTGGAGTCCGCTCTACGGGGAGGCAAGCTCGCATCAGATCGTGTAATACATCTGGTATTCCAGCGGATGCGTCGCCGCGCGGAACTTGGTGACTTCCTGCATCTTCAGCGCGATGTAGCCGTCGATGAAGTCGTCGGTGAACACGCCGCCGGCCTTGAGGAACTCGCGGTCCTTGTCGAGCGCTTCAAGCGCTTGATCCAGTGAATGGCAGACGGTGGGGATGTTCTTCTCTTCTTCCGGCGGCAGGTCGTACAGATCCTTGTCGCTCGGCGCGCCCGGGTCGATCTGGTTCTTGATGCCGTCCAGGCCGGCCATCATCAGCGCGGCGAAGGTGAGGTAGCCGGAATTCATCGGATCGGGGAAACGGATCTCGATGCGGCGCGCCTTCGGATTGGCCACGTACGGGATGCGGCACGACGCGGAGCGGTTGCGCGCCGAATAGGCCAGCATCACCGGCGCTTCGAAGCCCGGCACCAGACGCTTGTAGCTGTTGGTGGTGGAGTTGGCGAACGCATTGATCGCGCGCGCATGTTTGAAGATGCCGCCGATGTACCACAGCGCCATCTGCGACAGGCCGCCGTAGCCGTCACCGGAGAACAGGTTGGTGCCGCCCTTGGCCAGGCTCTGGTGCACGTGCATGCCGCTGCCGTTATCTCCCACCAGTGGCTTGG
>JAYUUH010000405.1:0-3455 GCA_043754745.1 Lysobacter sp. | reverse complement strand
TGCGGCCCGGGCCAAGACCACGCAGGTTGATCACGCTGGCGTTCGGCGTGAAGCCGCCGGCGGCGTTGAAATCGTTCTGGGCGAAGCCGGTGTTCGCACTGATGGTTTCCAATGCGTCGTAGACGGTGTTGAAGCCTTCACGCTCGATCTGCTCGGAGGTGATGACGGTGACCGGCGACGGGCCTTCGACTTCGGCGCGCTTGATGCGACTGCCGACGACTTCGACTCTGTCGAGAGTCCCAGGCTGTTGGGTGGCAGAGGTCTGGGTGTCGTCTTTCTCATCGTCCGTGGTGCCGCTGGTGTCTTGGGCCAAAACCATGCCCGAAATGAGGAACGACGCCAGAATGGCGGATGTAAGTTGGCTGCGCCGCAGGAGGCGCGGATTGCGAGAAGTCATTGATATCCCCGGTTTCAAGTCGTTGACGTGATCGAGACGGCAACAGCTCTGGCTGTCGTCTGCCATCGAAACTTAACATGGCTTTAACAGTCCTGTCATGCAAGTTGACCCTACTTCATGCCGGCGTCCGGCAAAAAAATGGCGATTGGCACAGTTTGTGACGTATGTCGCATTCGTTATCGGGCTGGCTGAGGCGCAGCGCGACGGCCACAATGACGGCATGACTACCCCCGATCCGCTTCGAATCCCGCCACACGCCGTCCAGCCGAATCTCTCGCCGCTGCCCCGGATCCGCAACATCATCGCGATCGGTTCGGGCAAGGGCGGGGTCGGGAAATCGACCACCGCCACCAACCTGGCCGTGGCCCTGGCCGATCTGGGTGCCCGGGTCGGTTTGCTGGATGCCGATATCTACGGCCCCAGCATCCCGACGATGCTGGGTTTGTCGGGCCGCCCCGACAGCCCCGACGGCAAATCCATCGTCCCGATGCGCGCCCATGGGATCGAAACCATGTCGATCGGGTTCCTGGTCGAACAGGACACGCCGATGATCTGGCGCGGCCCGATGGCGACTTCGGCCCTTACCCAGCTGTTGAACGAGACCCGCTGGGGCGGGGACGGCGACGAAGGTCTGGACATCCTGATCGTCGATCTGCCGCCCGGCACCGGCGACATCCAGCTGACCCTCGCGCAGAAGATCCCGGTCGCCGGTGCGGTCATCGTGACCACGCCGCAGGACGTGGCGACGCTCGATGCGCGCAAGGCGCTGAAAATGTTCGAGAAAGTCGAAGTGCCGGTGCTCGGCCTGATTGAGAACATGGCCCAGCACGTGTGCTCGAACTGCGGCCACATCGAGCACCTGTTCGGCAACGGCGGGGGCGAGCGCATGGCTGCGACCTATGGTTTGCCGCTGCTGGGTTCGCTGCCGCTGGAGATCGCGATTCGCGAACAGGGCGATGCCGGGGTGCCGCTCGTGCGCTCGAATCCGGATTCCCCGGCGGCCGAGGCCTACCGCAGCGTGGCCCGGCGGCTGCTCGAAGCCTTGGACCAGCGGCCGCGGCTTCGCGCGGGGATCGGCGCGAGTCTGGTTTGACCGCCGCCGCGACGCATAGAATGCCGGCCTGAACGCCTCCTCCGAATGAAACGGGCTGCATCAAGCCCCGGGAACACGACTGCATGAGCATCAAGAGCGACCGCTGGATCAGCCGCATGTCCGAACAGCACGGCATGATCGAGCCGTTCGAGCCGGGGCAGGTCAAGCATGCCGCCGACGGCCAGCGGATCGTGAGTTACGGCACTTCCAGCTACGGCTACGACGTTCGCTGTTCGCGCGAGTTCAAGATATTCACCAACATCAATTCGACGATCGTCGATCCGAAGCACTTCGATCCGGGCAGTTTCGTCGACATCGAAAACGATGTCTGCATCATCCCGCCGAATTCGTTCGCGCTGGCGCGCACGGTCGAATACTTCCGCATCCCGCGCGATACGCTGGTGGTCTGTCTCGGCAAAAGCACGTATGCGCGCTGCGGCATCATCGTCAACGTCACGCCGCTGGAACCCGAATGGGAAGGGCATGTGACCCTGGAATTCAGCAACACAACGCCGCTGCCGGCGCGCATCTACGCCAACGAAGGCGTGGCGCAGATGCTGTTCTTCCAGTCCGACGAAGTCTGCGAGACCTCATACAAGGACCGCGGCGGCAAATACCAGGGCCAGACCGGCGTGACCCTGCCGCGCACCTGACACGATTCCTTACCTACAACGCATTGCGAGACAGCCCCATGGATCAACAGAACAATCCGTACCGTGCGCCTGAAGCGGCCATCGTCGATCACCCGCTGGACAACGAACTCGCTGGGCGCGGCGAGCGCCTTGCCGCGGCCATCATCGACACGCTCATCCTGTTGGCCTTGCTGTTGCCGATCATGTTCTTCGGCGGCTATTTCAGCCTGGTGATGGATACGGCGAGCAGCGGCCAGAACATGCCGCTATGGACCGAACTGACGTGGGGACTGGTCAGCCTGGTCGTGTTCTTCGCGATCCAGGCCTATCCGCTGTACGAGACTGCGCAGACCTGGGGCAAGCGCGTGCTGAAGGTGCGGATCGTCGGCCTCGACGGTCAGCGACTGCCATTCGGGCGATTGATCGCGATGCGCTATCTGCCGATGCAGGGCGTCGGTCTGGTGCCGTTGCTGGGGCCGCTGCTGTCGATCGTGAATGTGCTGCTGATCTTCCGCGCGGATCACCGCTGTGGCCACGATCTGATCGCCGGAACCAAAGTCGTCAAGGCGTGATCGCGGTTGTCGTCGGAATTGCGGATCGGTGCGCCCCTCCGATTCATCGATGAGCATGCATCAATAAACATGATTCGATGAGTATCCGTGCATGAACTCGCTCGAACGCGTCTACGATCATCTGCGCCATTCGCGTCCGCTCGAAGCCGAGCAGGCGCTGGCGCGGCTACTGCAACAGGCGCCGCGCGATCCCGACGTGCATCGCGCCCACGCCGTGCTCGCGCAAAGCGCCGGACGCATCGACCAGGCACTGCAGGCGATGCGCACCGCGGTCGGACTCGCGCCGGATGCGGTTCCGCTGTTGATGGAATTCGGCCAGTTCTTGGCTTCCACCGGACATGCTGAAGAGGCGGTGGATACGTTCCGTCGCACCACGGCCCTGCAGCCTGCATCGCCGGAAGCATGGTATTTCCTCGGCATGGCGCTTTACACCGCGCGGCGCGACGCCGACGCGCTGCCCGCGTTCCAGCAGGCCCACGCGCTGGCGCCGGGACAACCGCAGATCGCGCGCGCGCTGGCCGAAACCGAATACGCGCTCGAGCACCACGCCGAAGCATTGGCGCTGTACGAACGCCTCGTCGTGCCCGGGCAGCCGATCGATGCGGGTTTGTTCCTGCGGCTGTCGCAGTGCCGGCGCAGGACCGGTGCGCCGGCGCGAGCGTTGGACACCGTGCGCGAAGGTCTGCAGCGATTTGCGGACGATGCCCTGCTGTGGCAGGAGCTGGGCTGGGTGCAGGAAGACCTGGGCGACGCCGCGCAGG
>JAYUUH010000404.1:0-3460 GCA_043754745.1 Lysobacter sp. | reverse complement strand
TGTCCACCAGCGGCGCGGCGGCTTTCGCCGCTTCCTCCAGTTTTTCCTTGTCCTGCGCATCGCCGAGTTTGTCGAGGTCGATCTCGCCCTTGGCGACGTTGCGCAGGGTCTTGCCCGCGTATTCGTGCAGGTAGCCGGACATCCAGTCGTCGATGCGCTCGTGCATCAGCAGCACTTCGATGCCGCGTGCCTTCAGCGCTTCGAGCTTCGGATGATTGCGCGCGGTGTTCCAGCCGTCGGCGGTGATGTAGTAGATCTCTTCCTGCAGGCCTGCCATCCGTCCGATGTAGTCGTCCAGCGACACGCGCTGGTCGGCCGAGTCGCTGCGGGTGGTGGGGAAGCGCAGCAGCTTGAGCACGCGTTCGCGGTTGGCGGTGTCCTCGGCCACGCCTTCCTTCAGCGTGGCGCCGAAGGCGTCCCAGAAGCCGGTGTATTTTTCCGGTTCGTCGCGCGCGATCTTCTCGATCATGTCGAGCACGCGCTTGGTCAGCGCGCCCTTGATGCGTTCGACCTGGCGGCTTTCCTGCAGCAGTTCGCGGCTGACGTTGAGCGGCAGGTCATCGGAATCGATCACGCCGCTGGCGAAGCGCAGGTACGCCGGCAGCATCTGCTCGGCGGCGTCCATGATGAAGATCCGCTTGATGTAGAGCTTCAGGCCTTTGCGCTCGTCGCGGCTGTACTGGAAATTGAACGGCGCGCGCTCCGGGAGGAACAGCAGCGAGGTGAAGTTCTGGTTGCCTTCGACGCGGTTGTGGGTCCACGCCAGCGGGTCGGAGAAATCGTGCGAGACGTGCTTGTAGAACGCCTTGTAATCGTCGTCCGACAGCTCGGTCTTGGGCCGGGTCCACAATGCCGACGCCTGGTTCACGGTCTCGAATTCGACGGCCTTGGATTTGGCGACTTCAGGCGTCGCGGCTTCGGCTGCGTCGTCGTCGGCATTCGCGGCCGGCTTGGCCATGCGGATCGGGAAGCCGATGTGATCGGAATACGTGCGCACCAGCGATTTCAGTTTCCACGCCTGCAGGTAGTCGCCGGCGTCCTCGCGCAGTTGCAGCTGCAGGGTGGTGCCGCGCGGCGTGTCGGCGGATGCGGGCTCGATGCTGAACTGGCCGTCGCCGGTCGAGCGCCAGGTCCAGGCGTCGTCGTGGCCGGCGCGGCGGCTGGTGACGGCGATGCTGTCGGCGACGATGAATGCCGAGTAGAAGCCGACGCCGAACTGGCCGATCAGCTGCGCGTCGACCTTTTGTCCGGCGGCCAGCGTGTCGAGGAAACGCCGGGTGCCCGAATGCGCCACCGTACCGAGGTTGTGCATCAGTTCGTCGCGCGACATGCCGATGCCGTTGTCGCGGATCGTCAGCGCGCGCGCGTCGGCGTCGATGGCCAGATCGATGGCGAGATCGCCGCCGCCCTCCAGTAGCGCGGGTTCGGCGATCGCCTCGAAGCGCAGCTTCTCGCAGGCGTCGGCGGCGTTGGACACCAGCTCGCGCAGGAAGATGTCCTTGTTGGAATACAGCGAATGGATGACCAGTTGCAGCACTTGCTGCACATCGGCTTGGAATGCGTGGGTTTCGATCGCTGGGGTGGTGGGGGTGTCGGTGCTCATCCTGATGTCCTTGCTTGCGATAACGATGGCGCAAGGATGGGCGCGATTGCAGTGGTTTCAAGATGCAGACGATGGCGTCGTGCGCAGGACCCGCGGCACGCCTCGAAGAACTCCTGTCGCGGCACGGCAATCCGTAACGGAAAAACGCTGTGCGCGACGCGCCGACGATCGAGGAGGCCATGGCCTCACTGAAGCGCGTCGGTCTGGCTGACGTCGGGCAGGCTGGGTGCGCTGCCGCTGCGGGCAGTGCGGATGGCCTTGATAGATTTGGCGCCCTGGAGGCAACCGAATAAGGGACATAAGTACCTGATTCGATGATCTATTTGCGACTACTTTAGGCAATCTTACTCACAAACGTACTCACATTTCGTGCCGCTGCCCCTATCGCCCCTCGGCGTGCCGATGTGAGCGCCTGCCGTTCGTCAGATCGCCGTGACGCGGGCGGGGAGGGGCGCCGATCCGGTGTCGCAGCGCGAGGAAATGCGCGGATGGTGGCCTTCGGCCTGACGCACTGCCCGGGGCCGCCTACGGTCGCCGTCTGAGGGCCGTCCGGCCGTGCGCCACCCTGCGGGACTGCGACCCGGCCAAGCCGCAGGCGCCAGCCCAGAGCCGCTCGGGCGGCCACATCAATCGCGTCGGCCCGCGACACTGGTACTGCAGGTTCGGCTTCCACGCCGGGCGGGCCGCACCGCGTCCGGATTCTCGTTCGGCCCGATGACTGCGCTACGCTAGCACGCGTCCGCCACGCCGCCACGGGGCGGCTTAGGTCAGGCGTTAGCCGTCTTCCCAACCACATAGGCAGATTGAGTTTATGGACGAAATCACTCCCCACAATGCGTTCACACCAGCCAAGGAAGTTCAAGATATTGAGAGATTCGCCGGACGCATCTCTGTACTTGATGACATCAGCGCAGCTCTTCAGGCAGATGGCGCGCAAATTGTTCTGTACGGACAACGGGGAATCGGAAAGTCTTCCATCGCTAGGGTATTGAATCAAATCGCGATCAATGACAAAACTGCGATAGCTCGGTTAGGCACTCCGCCTCACACCAAGTTTGAATACCTCCCTATCCAAATCACCTGCGACGATAGTGTTAGCAGTATCGACAAACTACTCATTCGACTTCTTACGGATGACTCCGCTCTAGCATCGTGGCTGCCTTTCAAAGTCGTTGAGAAAAAGTACGCGGGTGAAGGAAGTGCGAAAGTAGGGATTAAGGTCCTTGAGCTTTCTGGAAAGATCTCAGAATCCATCACCGAGAGAACTGTTGAGGTCGACGCAGATATACATACAACCTTCATAAACGCATGCCGCGCCATTGTTGGCAGCGGCGTCGCCAGACATGGACTTCTAATCATCATCGATGAATTTGACCGTGTTTCGGACAAGGCGGGCATTGCCTCAATTCTCAAGGCGCTTGGGCCAGAAGGCGTTACATTCGCGTTGATTGGAGTTGCTGGAAACATTAACGAACTGATAGCTGATCACGAGTCTGTGGCAAGGCAACTCACCGACGGCAACATTCTTGTCCCGCCCATGAACAAAGACGATCTCGGCGAGATCATTGCCAGGGCAATGGCTGCACTCGACGGAAAGTATGCGTTTGAGCTTGGAGCCATAGATTGGATTACTTCAATTGCCAAAGGCCACCCGTTCTACGTACACCTAGTTGGAAAACATGCGCTGCTTCGTGCCATATCTCAGAAAACGAACATTGTTTCAAAAGAAATCGCCCAAGACGCATTAGCAGACATTGCCTTTAACAGGCTGCTGAAATACCTACCGTTTCAAAGTGTTCCCCTTACACTTCGCGGCTTGAATTCATGCATTCCCAGCCGCGAGTGCGAAAGTGATCA
>JAYUUH010000403.1:0-3462 GCA_043754745.1 Lysobacter sp. | reverse complement strand
CATTACCCGCGAACTGTGCAAGCGGGGCGCAGGCATCGTTCCCCAAGCGCGACGCATAGTTCGATGGTCCTAGCGACGCTGCCTTCATCCCGACATCTTCAGCTACGCCGCACTCACGCGCACCGACACCTTCTCACTCATTCGCTGGCGCGCCCGCGCCGCTGCTGACACCAAGCACCTTGCTATACTCGGACCGAATTCAGTCCGCGGAGACGATCCCATGAGCGACCCCATCATCAGTCTCAGCGATTTCAAATCCGACGCTAGTCAATGGCTGAAGCGGCTGCAGGAAGAATCCGACACCGTGGTGCTGACCCAGAACGGCCGCGCCAGCGCGGTTGTGCAGAGTTACGAGACCTTCCAGCGCCAGCAGCAGGCGCTGTTGATGTTGAAGCTGTTGGCGCAGGGCGAAGCCGACATCGCCGCCGGGCGCACCATTCCTCAGGAAGAGGTGTTTGAACGCATGGAAAAACGCCTGAAGCAGGGACATGAATGAGCTTGAGGTCCGCTGGGCCTCGAATGCGGAAAACGACCTGATTGCGATCACCGCATACATCGCATCCACGGATCCAGCGGCAGCCCTCGCCATCTGTCACCGGATCCGGGAGCGTGCCCGCGAGCTCGGAACTCAACCTTCGCGCGGTCGCTTTTTGCCGGAGCTGCGCGACGCAGGCGTGCAATACCGTGAACTGATCGAGCGCCCCTGGCGCGTGGTGTACCGCATCGAGCCCGAAAGGATTTTCATCGTCGCGGTCCTCGACGCCCGCCGCGACCTGCAGACACTCCTCCTCGAACGCCTGATCCGCAGCTGACATGGCCCGCATCTCCGACGCTTTCATCGACGACCTGCTCGCGCGTACCGATATCGTCGAGCTGGTCGGATCGCGCGTGCCGCTGAAGCGGCAGGGCAAGGAATACGCATCGCGCTGCCCGTTCCACGACGAGCGTTCGGCGTCGTTCACGGTCTCGCCGACCAAGCAGTTCTATCACTGCTTCGGCTGCGGCGCGCACGGCACCGCGATCAGTTTTCTAATGAATTACGACCGCCTCGAATTCCTTGATGCGGTGGACGAACTCGCCAAGCGCGTCGGCATGGAAGTGCCGCGCGACACCCAGCAGCGCAACGCGACGCCGGACAGCGTCGATCAGTACGCGGCATTGGAAGCGGCGAGCAAGTTCTTCCAGAAACAGCTGACGATCAGCGACAAGGCGCGCGGGTATTTCGACCGCCGCGGCGTCGATGATGCGATCCGCACCCAGTTCGGCCTCGGCTATGCGCCGGATGGTTTCTCGGCACTGCGCGATGCGTTGGGCACCGACCCGCGCCGGATGGCGCTGCTCGAACGCGTCGGTCTGTTCTCGAAGAACGACAAAGGCCACGTCTACGACAAGTTCCGCGACCGGGTGATGTTCCCGATCCACGACCGTCGCGGGCGCACCATCGCGTTCGGCGGGCGCGTGCTGGATCCGGAAGACGCGCCGAAATATCTCAACTCGCCGGAAACCCCGCTGTTCCACAAGGGCCGCGAGCTGTACGGCCTGTGGCAGGTACGCCAGGCGAATTCGAAGATCGAACGGCTGATCGTGGTCGAAGGCTACATGGATGTGATCGCGCTGTTCCAGCACGGCATCACCCAGGCAGTCGCGACGCTGGGCACCGCGACGACGCCCGACCACGCCGAGCTGCTGTTCCGCAACGCGCCCGACGTGTATTTCTGTTTCGACGGCGACCCCGCCGGCCGCCGCGCCGCGAGCAAGGCGATGGAATCGGTGCTGCCGCGCATGAAGGACGGGCGGCAGGCATTCTTCCTGTTCCTGCCCGACGGCGAGGACCCGGACACGCTGGTGCGCAGCGAAGGCAGCGCCGGTTTCGACGTGCGCCTGCGCGACGCGACGCCGCTGTCGACGTTCTTCTTCGACGAACTGGCGAAGGACGTGAACCTCGGTACGCTCGACGGCAAGGCGCGATTGGCGGAACGCGCGAAGCCGCTGCTGGCGCAGATTCCCGACGGCGCTTTCGGCGACCTCATGCGTCAGCGCCTGACCGAACTCACCGGCGTGGGCGCGCGTGCGAACGCATCCACGGCAGCGCAACCCGCGCGCACGCGCCCACAACCCGCGCACACCCAGAAGCGCAGCCTCGTGCGCAGCGCGATCGCGCTGCTGCTGCAGCAGCCGTCGCTGGCGTTGGCGCTGGAGCCGCCCTACACCTTCAATCTCCTGCGTCAGCCCGGGGTGTCGCTGCTGACCGATCTGGTGGCTCTGGTGCGCGAGCGCCCGGACATCACCACCGGCGGCGTGCTCGAACACTTCGCCGAACGCGAAGAAGTGACGGCGCTGCAGAAACTCGCCTCGCAGGAAATGCCCGGCGAAGAAGCGCTGTGGCGCGACGAGTTCCTCGACGCGATGGAGCAGCTCGAAAAGCAGACCCTGCACCAGCGCATCGACGAGCTGCAGGCGAAGCAGCGCGAATTCGGACTCGACGACCACGACAAGGCCGAGATGCGGGCGCTGTTGCAGCGCAAGATGCAGCCGGGGCGCTGAGACAATCGTTTCTCCTGCAGGAGCACTGGTTCATGCGTGCGGTCGATGTCGCGATACGCCAGCGTCCACGGAGAGTTGTGCTGTATCGAACAGCCATGCTCTACTCCCGCATCCAAGGAGGGCGCCGATGTACACGATGTCGACAAGGATCCTGCGTGCAAGGCGGCTGGTCGATCTCACCCAGACGTCGTTGGCTGCGAAGGTCGGCGTCCATCGCAGCGCGGTGGCGCAATGGGAGCAGCCAAACGGCACGTCGCCCAGCGTCCATCACCTCGAACAGATCGCTACGCTGACCGGCGTCTACTTTGAATGGCTGGCGACCGGCCGCGGCTCGATGCGCCCGACCGGAGGCGAGTTCGACCCGACGATCGACATGCTCGATTTCGCGCAGACGGAATTCGAATGCCGGATCCTGGAATGCGCGCGCCGGCTGTCCACGAAGAACCAGAAGATCGCCTGCGGCATTCTCGAACTGCTCGCGGGTTGATCGGACGGACGCCGGCGGCGGCATCCGTGGCCCATCACTCCCACACGTCCCGCATCACCCGCGCGAAATTCCCGCCGAGGATCCTGGCGATGCGCGCATCGGTATGGCCGCGCGCGGACAGCATGCCGGCCAGCACCTCGAAGCGGTTGGCAGTATTGAGATCCGGCGGGAACAGCAGCAGGTTCGGATCGCGGCCCCTCTCGAAGATGCCGTCCTCGATCATGCTCCGCATGTAGTCGCTGTTGTCCTTCACGAACGCAGGCGTGATTTCGACCGGCGACATGCCCAGATCGGTGCCGATGCCCACGTGCTCTTCGCCGCAGAGATTCACCGCGTATTCGATATGGCGGATCACGTCGGCGGCCATCTGCTGGCCCTGCTTGCGGATGTAGGGCCAGAAGATGATCCCGAGCACGCCGCCGCGGTCGGCG
>JAYUUH010000402.1:0-3470 GCA_043754745.1 Lysobacter sp. | reverse complement strand
GCCTTCTTCCAGGGCGAATACGTGAATTCGACCTTCGAACGTCCGCTCGGCGGCGATCAGGATCTGACCACGTGGTACCTGCAGGGCAGCTGGATCCTCAACGGCGGCCACAAGGCGTACAAGCCGGCCACCGGCGTGTTCGGTTCGCCCAAGGTCGGCGACAAGGGCATTTGGGAACTCACCGCGCGTTACGACACCATCGAGAACAAGGACATCGCCAACCGCGAGGCCAACAGCACCCTGTTCGGCATCAATTACTACGTCAACCCGAACCTGCGCTTCATGTTCAATTACACGAAGGGCGAAAACGAAGTCAACGGCGACGAAACCGGCCAGTACGCGCTGCGCACGCAGTTCGCGTTCTGATCCAACCGTCCCGACCCGATAAAATCGGACCAATACAGTTCGATCGAAATACGACTCTCTCCCAGTCGATGCACCTTCAGCCCCGGTTCGCCGGGGCTTTTTTTTCGTTTTCGCGCAGCGCGGCCTTCAGGCCGGCCCAGGCAGAACCGGACCGGCGACGACATCAGGGCCGTGCCCACGGCCGACGAAAACGAAACGGTCGCGTACGGAACAGCGGGCTCAAGCCCGCTCTACAACCGCTCTACGGAAGCCGCTTAGCGTTCGCCGCCGGTGGTCTTGTCCTTGAAACGACACACATCCCGGATCGGACAGCGCCAGCACTCGGGTCTGCGCGCCTTGCAGGTGTAGCGGCCGTGCAGGATCAGCCAATGGTGCGCATCCTTGAGGAATTCCGGGGGCACGCGTTTCAGCAGCGCCTGTTCCACCGGCAGCACGGTCTTGCCCGGCGCCAGCCCGGTGCGGTTCGAGACGCGGAAGATATGCGTGTCGACCGCCATCGTCGCCTCGCCGAAGGCGGTATTCATCACCACGTTCGCGGTCTTGCGGCCGACGCCGGGCAAGGCTTCGAGCGACGCGCGGTCGCGCGGCACTTCACCGCCGTGTCTGTCGAGCAGCTGCCGGCACATGGCGACCACGTTCGCTGCTTTCGTGTTGAACAGTCCGATCGTGGCGATGTAGGGCTTCAGGCCTTCGACATCGAGCGCGGCGATCGCCAACGGGGTGTTCGCGACCGGAAACAGCCGGCGCATGGCTTTGTTGACGCCGACATCGGTCGCCTGCGCCGACAGGATCACCGCCACGAGCAGCTCGAACGGCGTCGAGTATTCGAGTTCGGTGGTCGGGTGCGGATTGAGTTCCCGCAGGCGCTCGAACATCATCCGGATGTCGGCGGGCGGCATGCCGCCGCGCGGTGCGCGCGACGCTTTCTTCTTCGTTGTCATCGAGCTATTCCGGCGGTCGTTTTGCGGTCACGCGGGCCTTGGCGCGTGCGAGCGCGGCAGCGGCGGCCGGCGGCAGAGGCGGCGCGAGGACGGATGCCTGCTGCGCGGTGGCTTCGCGTTTGCGCGCACGAATCGCCGCGCGTTCGGCGAGCCGGTTCTGCCGCGCACGAAAGCGGTCGCGCGCCGCGAGCGCGCGCAAGCGCTCGTCGCGCGTCGCGATCAGGATTCCCATGCGCGCGCTGCAGACATCGCAGTCTCCGGCGAGGTCTTCCGGACCCGTGTCGAGCAGACCGAGCGTTATCGCCCGGTCCAGATCGTCCACTGCCAGGGCATCGACGATGGTGCGCAATGCGCCATCGTCGCAAGCGGCGCAGCGCACTGCGCTCATCGGCCGCTGAACGCCGGCTTGCGCCGCTCCAGGAATGCCTGCGTTCCTTCGCGCATGTCTTCGGTCGAGAAGATCAGTCCGAACTGTGCGCTTTCGTATTCGAGGCCTTCCTCGATGCCGCATTCGCCGCCGACGTTCACGCAGTCCAGCATGCCGCGCAGCGCCATTGGGGCGGAGGCGGCCAACTGCTCCGCGATCTTCATGGTCTCGGCTTCGAGGTCGGCGGCCGGCACCACGCGGTTGACGATGCCCAGCGCATGCGCACGGACGGCGTCGATAGGCGCGCCGAGCAGGCACAGCTCCAGGGTCGCGGCGCGGCCGGCGAGGCGCAGCAGCCGCTGGGTGCCGCCGAAGCCCGGGATCAGGCCGAGGTTGATCTCGGGCTGCCCGACCTTGGCGGTGTCGGCGGCGATGCGCAGGTGGCAGGCCATCGCCAACTCCAGGCCGCCGCCGAGGGCGAAGCCATTGATCATCGCGATCACTGGCTTGGGCATGGTTTCCATCCGCCGCATCATGCGGGTGCCGCGCAGTGAGAAATCGCGAGCCTGGACTGGGCTCAGCGTATTCATTTCGGCGATATCCGCGCCGGCGACGAAGGCCTTGGGGCCGCTGCCGGTCAGCACGACGACCCGTACCGCGGGATCGGCTGCCGCGGCGTCGAAGGCCGCGCGCAGGGCGTCGAGCGTGGCCGCGTTCAGCGCATTCAGTCTTTCGGGACGGTCGATGGCGATGCGGCGGATCACACCGTGGCTGTCGACCGGGCGGTCTTCGACAAGCAGAACAGAGGCGGGCAAGGGCTGTGCGGGGTCTTGGGTCATGTCGGGTTCTGTCGAGGGAATCGGTTGTGGGAAAAGACCGCCATGGCATGCCGCGGCGGGAACTTGCGCGCACCGGCAGGGGTCGGACCGGTGTCCTCAGTGGCGGTTAAGTGCTGCGGACAGTATCCTAGCCTGTCGTTTTGAACAGTCCACACCGGGGCGGCCTCGCCGCCCCATTCCATGCCGGAGCTCCCGGCAAGTTCACTCTTGGAGAGTTACTGAATGAAGTTGCGTCTGCTCGCCGCCGCCACCTTCGCGGCCCTGGCTCTGACCGCGGGTGCGGCCTCGGCCCAGGACACCACGTCCGAGAAAGGCAAAGTCAGCTATGCCCTCGGCTATCGCGCCGGTCTGGATATCGCCCGTGTCATCGGTAGCGGCGAACAACTGGACATGGCCACCGTGATGAAGGCTTTCCAGGATGCCACCGGCCGCAAGGATCCGGCCGTGTCCCCCGAACTGCTGGGCCCTGCGATGCAGGCGTTGCAGGGCCGCATGGTCGCCAAGGCCAAGGCCGAGCTTGAAAAGCGCGCTGCCCAGAACAAGACCAAGGGCGACGCGTATCTGGCCCAGAACAAGGGCAAGTCCGGCGTGAAAGTGCTCGCCAGCGGCGTGCAGTACCGCGTGATCGAGTCCGGCAGCGGCGCCAAGCCGACCCAGGCCAACCAGATCTCGGTCGAATTCAAGAGTACGTTGCCAGACGGCACCGTGATCGCCGACACCAGTGTGGCGAGCGAAGGCCAGCCGGCCGGTCCGGTCACCGTGCGTCTGAGCGAGATTCCGCTGCCGGGCCTGCGCGAAGCGCTCCAGCTGATGCCGGCCGGCGCGCGTTGGGAAGTGGTCCTGCCGGGCAGTGCCGCCCACGGCACCACGGTCGATCGCGCCGGCGAAATGGCCAATCAGGTGGTGATCTTCAACATCAAGCTGACCAACGTCGGTCCGGTCGTTGCCGCACCGCAG
>JAYUUH010000401.1:0-3471 GCA_043754745.1 Lysobacter sp. | reverse complement strand
TGGGCGGCGGCGGCGGCAACGCGGTCGCGCACATGGTCAACGGCAGCATCGAGGGCGTTGAGTTCATCACCGCCAACACCGATTCGCAGGCGATCAAGAACTGCGGCGCCAAGCTGCAGCTGCAGCTCGGCACCAACGTCACCAAGGGCCTCGGTGCGGGCGCGAATCCGGAGGTCGGTCGTCAAGCGGCTCTGGAAGATCGCGAACGCATCATGGACGCGCTGCAGGGCGCCGACATGGTGTTCATCACCGCCGGCATGGGCGGCGGCACCGGCACCGGCGCCGCGCCGGTCGTCGCGCAGTTGGCCAAGGAGATGGGCATCCTCACGGTCGCCGTCGTCACGAAACCATTTCCGTTCGAAGGCCGTCGCCGCATGCAGGTGGCGCTGAAGGGCATCGAAGAACTGTCGCAGCACTGCGATTCGCTCATCACGATCCCCAACGAGAAGCTGATCACCGTGCTCGGCCGCAACGCCACCATGATCCAGGCGTTCCGCGCCGCCAACGACGTGCTGCAGGGTGCGGTGCAGGGCATCGCCGATCTGATCGTGCGTCCGGGCCTGATCAACGTCGACTTCGCCGACGTGCGTACGGTGATGAGCGAGATGGGCCTGGCGATGATGGGCACCGGCACCGCCCGCGGCGACGATCGCGCGCAGGCCGCCGCCGAGGGCGCGATCAACAATCCGCTGCTCGACGACGTCAACCTCGCCGGCGCCAACGGCATCCTGGTCAACATCACCGCCGGTCCGGACTTCACGATGGCGGAGTTCGACGAAGTCGGCCGCACCATCGAGAACTTCGCTTCGGAGGACGCGACCGTGGTCATCGGCACCGTGCTCGACCCCGACATGCAGGACGAGGTGCGGGTGACCGTGGTCGCCACCGGCCTCAACCGCTCGGTGGCGCGCCAGGCCGTCCGCGGCAACGAGCGCGACGAAGCGTTCGCGCCGGTGCGTCGTCCGCAGGTGCAGTTGATCAATACCCAGGGCCGTCGCGACGGCACCACCGGAATGATGATCGACGAGACCGAGAGTTTCTCCCCGGGCGCCGGCATCGCCGCCAACCTGCGTGGCCGCGGTCATGCCGACACGTCGGCGCCGGCAGCGGCCGATTTCGGCAGCGACAGCAGCTATCTGGATATTCCCGCGTTCCTGCGTCGCCAAGCCGACTGATCCCGGGCAGGCAACGCCCTCTCGGCTGCGGCCGGGCAGGGCGATGCAATAACACGACACTCCGGTTGTCCGCCGGCGTGTCGGCAACCTGTCTTTTCCCGCCGGGTCGGCATGACCCGGCCGGCTTTTGCCATCACGACCCGACAGCAAGATGTTGCAGTGCGGGAACAGTCTGTCGCTTTCGTTCAGGTTCAGCGTCGGCCGTGTTAATCTCGCCCTCCGCATGCGCTGAAACCGCTGCGTTTCCGCTTTCTCCGGCACATCGATTCTTTCCGGCACACGACCGACCATGGCTCAGCAACGCACCCTGCAGAACATGATCCGCGCCACCGGCGTTGGCCTGCACAGCGGCGAGAAGGTCTACCTGACCATGCGCCCGGCACCGGTCAATACCGGAATCGTGTTCCGTCGCGTCGATCTGGATCCGGTGGCCGAAATCCCGGCCCGCGCCGATTACGTCACCGAAACCATGCTCTGCACCGGGCTGACGCACGACGGCGGCAAGGCGATGACGGTCGAACACCTGATGTCCGCGCTCGCCGGTCTCGGCGTCGACAACGCTTACATCGATCTTTCGGCGCCCGAAGTTCCGATCATGGACGGTTCATCCGGCCCGTTCGTGTTCCTGCTGCAGTCCGCAGGCATCGTCGAGCAGAACGCGCCGAAACGCTTCATCCGCATCCTGAAAACCGTGGAAGTCCGCGACGGCGACAAGATCGCCCGGTTCGAGCCCTACAGCGGTTTCCGCCTCGGTTTCACCGTCGAATTCAATCATCCGGCGATCCCCGCCTCGCGTTCGCGTGCGGTCGTGGAGTTCTCCACCGAGAATTACATCAAGGAAGTCAGCCGCGCCCGGACCTTCGGCTTCATGCACGATCTGGAATTCATGCGCGAGCGCAATCTCGGCCTGGGCGGCTCGATGGACAACGCCATCGTCCTCGACGAATTCCGCGTCCTGAACGACGACGGCCTGCGCTATGCCGACGAATTCGTCCGCCACAAGATCCTCGACGCGGTTGGCGACCTCTACCTCGCGGGTGGCCCGATTCTCGGCGCCTACGAGGGTTTCAAATCCGGCCATGCCCTCAACAACAAGCTCGTCCGCGCCCTGCTCGCCGAGCAGTCGTCCTGGGACGAAGTGGTCTTCGACAGCCACGAGCCGGTGCCGGTCGTCTTCGGCCTTCCGCAACTGGTCTGAACGGCTTCCCGGTCTCTGCACCGCATGAACGGAGCCGGCGAATTGCCCGATCCGTGACTTCCGGCCGCGCATTTTACCAAAAATTAACGAAATAGCCCCGGCTTCTTAACTTGCCTCGGGCCCCCGGCCGGTAGGATTGCTCCTTCGCTCTTATCCAATCGCCCCGGAACGGGGCCGGCAGGACAGGGGACATCAGGGAAAGTCCTTCCGTGGCGGGGTATCGTCGTCGGAAGCGAGTGCGGTCGCGAATGCTTCGCGTGCGGCCGCAGAGAGGGGAATGGCAGTGACGGTCGTTTCGCTACCGACGTTGTGAGGTCGCATCGCCTGCGGCCCGCTCGCGGTCTTGACGACAAGATCCGTCGCTTCCAGCCCGATGGAGCGGGCCGCGTCAAGGATGTCGGTGGCCGCAAGCCGCAGTCGGGCATGCCAGACCGGAGCGTCCACCAGGTAAACGAGTCTTCCGCGATCGATGTTCGCCAGGCGCGCATGCGCCGCGAGCCCCGGCGGGAGACAGGGATGAAGTTGATGATCCAGAGCTTCAAGCCACAGCGCCCTGCGAATCGGGTCGCTCGCATCGCCGCCCAGCAGGGCATCGATGGCGCTCCGCGGCGGTGCCGCGGGTCGATGGGGCGGAGCGCTGGATCGCGAACGAGGCATTGAACCCATGACTTTACACAGCTTCATGCAGCTTGCGCACCGTCATATGACGACCACTGCGCACGCTGTTCAGGCCACCGCAGTCCATGCCTTCGAGAAGATCGGCCCGCGCGTGGCGCGCGCGGCAGAACTCGGCCGGAACACGATGCGCGAAAAGCCCGGTTACGCCGCCGTCGCGCTGCTGACCGTAGGGGCCCTGTTCGGCACGACCGGGCAAGGCATCCTCCGCGGCGCCGAGTACAACCGGTTGAAAACCGAGGTCGCCGCCCAGCGCGACGGCCTGGAAAACACCCGTCGTGAAGCGCAGCGCGAAGTGAACGCGCTGGCGGCCCGCCTCGGCGAGCTGCAGGCCGAAGCCAACCGCCTCAATGCCCTAGGCGAGCGCCTGACCCGCGTCGCGCAACTCGGCGACGGCGAATTCGATTTCGACAAGCCGATCGG
>JAYUUH010000400.1:0-3474 GCA_043754745.1 Lysobacter sp. | reverse complement strand
GTGCCGAACTGGCGGTTCGCCATCGCGTTTTCGACGCTGCGGATGCGGGCGGTCGACGCCTGGTCGATCGTGACCTTCATCCCCATCCGGCGGATCTCGTCGATGTCCGCGGACGTGGCTTCGAGGCGCGCGGTCTTCGCGCTGTCGTCGACGATCATGTGCTGAAACATCCCGCCGAGCTTCTGAAGCTGCGCGCGCTCGCGATAGCGGACGATGACGAAGGAGACGCGGTCGGCGTCGCTCGTCGAGGCCCTCGGGGCAGCGGCCGGTGGGGTAGCCGGTGGGGTGGCGATGGACGGGCTGGCGAGGCAGAGCAACAGGGCGGCAGGCAACAGCAGGCGGACAGTCATGGCATCTCCGTGTGATGGAATTCCGTGTGGCGATAGGGTCGCGTCGTCTCGACCGAAAGGGCGCAAGCAGCGGCAGGGGAGCGGGGGAGCAGGGTGTTTGCCCGGTATTCGCGGGCTTTGCAACTCGGCGCGCATCGATGGAGATTGCAAGCGATGCATTGCGCGGCGGTGCGCGCGCCATCGCTCCCCATGCGACATGCGCGGTCCGGGCGTACGCCCGGCGAAATGCGATGAAACCGCGACATGCGGCCGAGTATGCCGTGTGGCCGCCATTTCTGTCGCGTCGCGAAGCGGGGCACGGGTTTGTTGCTTTGCAGCAGCGAATTGCGAGGCGCCCGCATCCGGTGATGGTCGATTGCGATGGCTGGCTCCCGTCGTTGTGCGACGGGGGTCGCGTTTCGGCGGCGCTGCCGCGCGCCGCGCATCGCACAGCAGCCGCACGCTCGCGATGAAGGCGCAGGATCGGTATGGTATGGAAGTCCCGCCATCACGCGCGGCATCCGGACGGCGCCGCCGCATCCGAGGGGAAATCTCCGGGAGAACATCCGGAAGCAACAGAGGTAACCATGACCACTGCAGAGTCCATCGCGACTCCACAACGCATCGCGCGCCGATCCCGGCAACGGGTGCTCGACGAGGGCAGGGTGGATGCGATCGCGGCCACCGGCGTGGCGCAGCCGTTCCTGTCGGCGCCGCGCGTCGCGCTGGCGGGATGGGCAAAGCGTTCGACCCTCGATCCCGGCGATATCCCGTCGAAGATTTCCTGCGGGCTGGCCGCGCCGATGGCGGCCGGATCGACCGGCGCAGCGTGCCGGGCGCAAGCGGTCGCTTTGCGATGAGCGTGCCGGAGTCGATCGTGTCCACGAAACCCGATGAAGAAACAGCCGCCGAATCCGTGCAGGCGGTCCCGGCGTCGACCCCCGCGTCGATCGCAGGTCTGCGGGTGTTGGTGGTCGAGGACAATGTGGTGAATGCCTCGCTGGTCAGGCTGCTGCTGGAGCGCGACGGCTGCGTGGTGAGCAATGCCGCCAGCGGCGTGCAGGCGTTGGAGATGCTGCGCGCGCAGGCCTGGGATGTGGTGCTGATGGATTGCCAGATGCCGGAGATGGATGGCTATGCGACTACGCGTTACTGGCGCCGCATGGAACTCACGGAACGGCGCCCCCGATTGCCGATCCTCGCGTTGACTGCACACGCCATGGCCGAGGACCGCGAGCGTTGCCTCGATGCCGGCATGGACGATTACCTGACCAAGCCGGTGAAACTCGACGCGCTGCGAGCGGTGCTGTCCCGCTATGCCAACACCGCCATCGACCCGGCGGCCGCCCCGGCGATCCCGGCCGACGCCCGGTCGACCGGAGACGGACCCGCTGTCCCCGAATCCGCCGTTGCGGAGTCCAACGCGCCATGACCCGCCTGTTGATCGTCGGCAGTACCGGCCTCGTGGGCGGGCATGCTTTGGCCCGGGCGCTTGCGGATGCGCGTTTCGCGCAGGTGATCGCGCCCACGCGTCGCCCGCTGCCGCTGCAGCATGCCAAGCTGAAAAACCCGGTCGTCGATTTCGATGCGCTGCCGGCGTCTGCGGCGTGGTGGCGGGTCGACGCGGTGGTCTGCGGACTGGGGACCACGATCGGCGATGCCGGTTCGCGGCCGGCGTTCCGCCGGGTGGATTTCGATTACGTGCTCGCTGCGGCGACGCATGCGCGCGCGGCCGGCGCCAGCAGTTTCGCGCTGACGTCCGCACTCGGCGCGCATCCGGACTCGCGCAATTTCTATCTGCGCACCAAGGGAGAAGCCGAGGCGGCACTGCGATCCCTCGATTACCCGTCGCTGACCTTGGTGCGGCCTTCTATGATCGGCGGAGAACGCGTACGGCGGCGGCGCCTGGAACATGTCGCCGCGCGTCTGATGCGGGCGGTCGAACCGATGGTGCCGCGACGATACCGGGTAGTGCGGGCGGAACGCATCGCGCAATGCCTGCTGGATGCCGCGTTCGCGGCGGAACCCGGCCTGCGCGTGGTGGAATCCGAGCAGATCTGAAGCGGGCCGACATCGATCGTTGCGCCTCGGACCCAAAAGCGCTGTGTCGCCGACCGGAAATCCGCCCGCGAAGGCAGGGACGGACGAAAGACTGAGGCGCAGCTGCAGCAACACCACAGCGATCCTGCGCATAGGGTTCATCCTTCCGTCGAACAAGTGGGAATGTCGCCGCCATTTCGCGCGTCGATGCTGGAATGCGGGACGGTCCCCTTGTCCTCGGCTGTCCGGCGAAACGACAATACCAATGCGTATGTGTCGAGGTAAGTCCATGATTCCACATATATTTTTGTTGTGTTGCAACAATGCCTGCGGATCGATGCGCCGGTCTGGAGCCAATGCCCCAACGCTTGGGCGCACAATATGCGGTCTTGCCGAAGTTCCCGGATATTCCGTATGTCGACCGAAACCCCTTCCCTGCGTTTTGCCGATCTCGGCCTGGCCGAGACCGTGATGGCGGCGGTCATCGACGTCGGATACGAAACCCCGTCGCCGATCCAGGCCGCGACCATCCCCGCGCTGCTGGCCGGCCGCGACGTGCTCGGACAGGCCCAGACCGGCACCGGCAAGACTGCCGCCTTCGCGCTGCCGCTGCTGTCGCGGCTGGATCTGAAGCAGAGCAAGCCGCAGGTGCTGGTGCTGGCGCCCACCCGCGAACTCGCGATCCAGGTCGCCGAAGCCTTCCAACGTTACGCCAACAAGATTCCCGGCTTCCACGTGCTGCCGATCTACGGCGGCCAGAGCTACTACCCGCAGTTGCAGGCGCTGAAGCGCGGCGTGCATGTCGTGGTAGGCACCCCGGGCCGGGTCATCGACCATCTCGATCGCGGCACCCTGGACCTGTCCGAACTCAAGGCGCTGGTGCTGGACGAAGCCGACGAAATGCTGCGCATGGGCTTCATCGACGATGTCGAGACGGTGCTGAAGAAAGTCCCGGAAACCCGTCAGGTCGCGTTGTTCTCGGCGACCATGCCCAGCCAGATCCGCCGCATAGCCCAGACCTATCTGCGCGACCCGGCGGAAGTCACCATTACTTCGAAAACCACCACCGCGACCAACATCCGCCAGCGTTTCTGGTTCGTCAGCG
>JAYUUH010000399.1:0-3474 GCA_043754745.1 Lysobacter sp. | reverse complement strand
GGAATCGCCTTCGGCGGTTCCGCCCTACGGCGCTACGCCACAGAATCAATCGACGTGCATAGAGTGCGTCTGTGGCGCACCCTAAGAATCATGTCATCGGTTCGCCGCGATACCAACGGTGATCGGCGATCTCCAGCAGCGCGAAATCTTCCGGGGTATCGCCGTAGGCGTAGACCGCATCGAAATCGCCGAGCGCATAACGCTCCCGCACCCGCCGCGGCTTTTCCTCGCGCACGCATTGGGCGCCGTCGTAACGACCGGTAAGCGTGCCGTCCGCCACTTCGAGTTTCGAACAGATCAACGCGAGTCCGTGCGCGTCGCACCAGTGCGACAGATAGACGTCGAACCCGCCGGAGACGACCACGACCGTATCGCCGCGCTCTTTGTGCCACGCGATCCGCGCCATCGCCTCGGGTCGCAGCGCCGGCGGCAAAGCCATGCGCGCGAAACGTTCGCCGGCCGCGAGGTAATCCGCTTCGCGCATGTCGCAGAAACCGGCATGCGCGATCTTTTCGCGGATCGAGATGCCCGACACCCAGCCGAGCTTGTAACCCGCGACCCAATGCGCAAGCAGCAGCTCGCCGATGCGCAGGCGCGCCGGCGGCACGGCGGAATACACGAACGCGGGCAACATCTCGCGCGTGGTGATGGTGCCGTCGAAATCAAAGAGCGCGAGATTCACGCGCGATGCAACGCCAGCACTTGGGCGCGGTCACTAGAAGCCATCTCAAAGTCGGCGAACATTTTTTTCGGCCGTCGTCCCGGCAAAAGCCGGGATCCAGCCTCGAAAATATAGCGGAAAAATGGATTCCGGCTTCGCCGGAATGACAGGGACAGGTGAGCACGCCTCTTTTTCAATTTTGAGATAGGTTCTAAGAAAAACCAACATCATTCCCATGATTTCGAGAAAACCGCCTTGATCCTGCGCGTCGCATCGACGAGCCACGGGTGTGCCGCTTCTTTCCAATCCATTGAGAAATCCACATCGCGATAAACTCGAATCCGGCTCGCCTTCTTTTCCGGAAGCTCCTGCCACACCATTTCACCAAGCCCGAGCGCAGCTTCGATCTGCGACTTGCGGAGGTGAAACTCCCTGTAGAGTTCTTTCGAGTCAGAGATATAAAGCTCAGCGCCGACTTTGTTCTCGCTGAACATGACCGTCAACACCACATGGCAATCCGAGCGACCGATCGCTACGTCATACCAATGCTGGGCTCGTGGCGTCCTCAACTTGAGCGAGGGGCTCACAGACATGGCGTGCGCACGAAGCTGCGTCCAGAATTCCAACTGGGTCAGTCTGGTCTTGCTAAGAGCCCGCCCCTCCGTGGACGCCGACCCACTGCGGACAGACTTGGTCCAGTTGTTGGGGCGGACGAGCACCATGAATTTCGGTGCCGGATCAGAATCTCCAATTCTCCACAATTCAACTCTTACGAGGAAAAAATTGACCTTCTCGTTTGTATGGTCGTTGATCCACTCGACCGCTTGGACATGCTCGTCCCTAGCGTCACGGACGACCCAGATCAGGTATTCCGCCTCGACTCCGGCGGCGTATGTGAGTATCTGGCCGAGATGCGAATGATCCGTCGGCTCAAGCTGATTCTCGATGATGATCTTGCGCCCGGTCGCTTCTTCCTCAGCGAGGATGTCCGCCGAGAATTTGCCTACACCGGCTTCCGTCTGGATCAATTTGATATCGATACCCACTTCATCACCCAACTGCTCGAGGTTCTCGCTCGACGCCAGCCATTGCGCGAAGTGAAGAGTTTCATGCTTCCAATGATCGCGCAGATCGAGTTTCGTCAATTTTCCCAGCTTCATCAGTCCCTCACCCCCTTCCATACACATCCTCATACCGCACGATATCGTCCTCGCCGAGATAATCCCCCGACTGCACCTCGATCAGTTCGAGCATATCGTCGCCGGGATTTTCGAGGCGGTGCTTGGCGCCGATGGGAATGTACGTGGACTGGTTCGCGAACAGCTCGAACACATCGTTGTTGCGGGTGACGCGGGCGGTGCCGCGGACGACGATCCAGTGTTCGGCGCGGCGTTCGTGCGATTGCAGCGACAGCGCGGCGCCGGGTTTGACCTTGATGCGCTTAACCTGGAAGCCGTCGCCGACGTCCACCGAGTCGTAGCTGCCCCAAGGACGGCTCACCTCGCGATGCAGTGCGGCCTGGCTGCGCTGTTCGGCCTTCAGCCGCGCCACCACCTCCTTGACCTGCTGCACTTTGTCCTTCGCGGCGACCAGGATCGCGTCGTCGGTTTCGACCACGATCAGGTCGTCCACGCCGACCAGCGCGACGAGGCGGCGCGCGTAGGCGTAGCTGTTGCGGGTATCGACCGCGATCACGTCGCCGTGGTGGGCGTTGCCGTCGGCGTCCTGCTCGCTCACTTCCCACAGCGCCGACCACGAACCGACGTCGTTCCAGCCGATGTCCACCGGCAGCACCATCGCCGCGCCGGTGTTTTCCATCACCGCGTAGTCGATGGATTCGGACGGCGACGTCGCGAAAGCCTCGCGATCGAGACGCAGGAATTCGATGTCGTGGAATTGACCGTCGCGGTCCAGATGCGCGCAGGCGGCGCGCACGGCGGCGAGGATGTCGGGACGATATGCTTCGAGTTCTTGCAGATAGCGCGAGGCGCGGAACAGGAACATGCCGCTGTTCCAGTAATAACCGCCACCGTCGAGATAGGCCTGCGCGGTGGCCGCATCGGGTTTCTCGACGAAGCGCAGCACCTTGCGTACGCCTTCGCCCGCACCCGCTTGTATGTAGCCGAAGCCGGTTTCCGGCGCCTGCGGCACGATCCCGAAGGTCACCAGCGCGCCCGCGGCGGCGGCGGGCGCGGCGGCGATGACCGCGGCGCGGAACGCAGCATCGTCACGGACCACGTGGTCGGAGGGCAGGACCAGCAGCAGCGGGTCGCCGCCGTCGAGCCGGGCGATGAGCGCGGCGGCGGCGATGGCGGGAGCGGTATTGCGGCCGACGGGCTCCAGCACGATCCGCGGCGTCGGCGCGCCGATCACTCGCAACTGCTCGGCCACCAGGAAGCGATGCTCCTCGTTCGCCACCACCAGCGGCGCACGCCGGGACAGCGCCGCCACCCGGCGCCAGGTGGCCTGGAGCATGGTGTCGTCGCCGACCAGCGGCAGGAACTGCTTGGGATAGGCCTCGCGCGACAGCGGCCAGAGCCGGGTGCCGGAGCCGCCGGACAACAGGACCGGCTGCACTTCCGGCTGCGCTTCCGGGACCACTCCCGGCGACACTTCGATCATGGGGCCCGCTCCCGAAACGATGCCCGGCAGTTTACCCTGTCGTCTTTGCCCGCCTCCGAACAACGCATGACCCTGCAAACCCCGGTTTCCGTTTCGCCCGAAGACGCTCGCGCTTCCGACGCCCGCGCCACCGCTCGGAGCGCATGGGCGCGCGCCGCCTCCGGCGATCCGGCGCTCGACGTCGAGCGCGC
>JAYUUH010000398.1:0-3484 GCA_043754745.1 Lysobacter sp. | reverse complement strand
TCGCGAAAGGCTACCTGCGCGACAGCCGCCACGAAGTGAACATCGCGCGCGACGGCGCCGAAGCGGTCGAAGCCGCCCGTCGCCTGCGCCCCGACGTGGTGCTGATGGATCTGCGCATGCCGCGCATGAACGGTTATCGTGCGTTCGAAGCGATCCGCGCGGATGCCGAGCTGCGCGATGTCCGCGTGATCGCGGTGACCGCCTCCAACCTCATCAACGATGATGAGGACCATCAAACCGAGTTCGACGGCTATATCCGCAAACCCTATGCGCCCATCGAACTGTTCTCGACCCTTTCCGGTCTTTTCGGCGGCCATGCCGCGGAAGCGGGCGCGCAGGACGTCAGGTTCGACGCCGAAATCCGCGATGCGGACGTCAGCGAAGAAACCCTGGCCGATGCGCGCAAGGAATGGCATTCGCTCTGCGGCGAACCGCTCGTCGCCATGCGCGAGCGGATGCGCATGCGCGAGATCACCGAGTTCTCGAATCGGCTGGAAACCATCGCAAACAGGATGCGCGAGCCTTCGTTGCAGGCGCTCGCGAAGCGTCTGCACGTCGCCGTGCAGATGTTCGACGTCAAACAGGTGAAGATCGTGCTCGACGCATTGGCGTCGTGGTGCGAAAAGGACAATCATGCCGCATAGAAAACTCCAGGGGACCGTCGCGCTGCCGGTGGTGATGGTGATCGACGATCAGACCGCGAACGTCCAGGTGGTCGGACAATTGCTGACCCGCGCCGACTACGACGTGGTGCCGGTGCTCGACGGCCGGGAGGCGCTGGCGCTGGCCGAGCGCAGCCCGCCCGATCTGGTGCTGCTGGACATGCGCATGCCCGGGCTCGACGGCTTCGACGTGCTGGAAGGACTGCAGGCCATGACGCAGACCCGCGATGTGCCGGTGGTGTTCCTCACCGCGGACCAGGAGCGCGACAGCCTGACCCGCGCGTTCTCCGCCGGGGCGGTCGATTACATCACCAAACCCTTCATTCCCGAGGAGCTGCTGGCGCGCGTGCGTACGCACCTCGACCTCAAGCAGGCGCGCGACCGCCTGGCGCGGGTCGCCGACGAACGCCAGAAGATCGCGGAGATCGTCAGCCACGATCTGCGCAATCACTTCGGAAACATCCTGTTCTCAGCGGATCTGTTGAGCGATCCGGCCTTGAACGACGAGGCCCGTCAACGCTTGGCGCAGTCGATCCGCAACTCCGCCGATGCCGGCGTGCTCTTCCTGCAGGCGTTCCTCGACCAGCAGCAGGAACGGATGCACGACATCCCGCCGCCGCCGATCCTCGCGCGCACTCTGCTGGAGGAAGTCGCCGAACTGCTGTCGTACCAATCGCACAGCAAAAGCATGCGGGTGCGGATCGACACCGAGGCCGCCGACGGCGTCCGGCTGTTGGCGGATCGGGCCGGCGCCCTGCACGTATTGCAGAATCTGCTGTCGAATGCGCTCAAATACGCGCCACCCGGCAGCGAGGTGGATTTGACCGCGGAGCGCCAAGGCAAGTACGCGCGGCTCATGGTTCACGATCGTGGGCCGGGCATCACCACCCAGGACCGCGAACGCCTGTTCCAGCGCTACGTGCGCCTGAGCGCGCAGCCTACCGGTGGCGAATCCTCGACTGGACTGGGCTTGGCCTTGGCCAAGCAGCGCGCGCGCACCATGGGGGGCGACGTCTGGTACGACGACCGGGAAGGCGGCGGCGCCAGTTTCACTCTGGAATTGCCTCTTGCCTGATCGGGCGCGCTTGCTCGTGCATGCCCGCTCGGCCTGCAAGATTGGGCTGCAAAATCGGCCTGAACGGTCGAACTTCCCCGGCTTGGCGGTTCGCTCGCAAAAACGCCCCCGCGCAATGGGCGCGGGGGCGTCGTTTTGGTATCCGATGTTCTTTGTCGCGGTGTCGTCAGGTCTTGACGCGACGGCCCATGATCAGCGAGATCACGAACAACACCAGGAACACGAAGAACAGGACTTTCGCGATGCCTGCAGCGGCGCCGGCGATGCCGCCGAAACCGAGCACACCGGCAATCAGTGCGATCACGAAAAAGACGACGGCGTAATACAACATGGGACTCTCTCCAGTCTGGGGAACGGGCCGCGACGTGCGGCCCCAATGCAGCAGACACAAGTTATGTGCCAGTTGCGGCCGCGATCAGGGTGGCCGGTAACGCATTGATTTCCGGCGGTTTGCGCAGTCGACCGGTCATCGCGCACGGCCGCCGGTTTCCAACCGTCCACGCGAACCGCACGATCGGGCAGCCGCATCGTGCAGGACGCAATCTTCTTTCCAGGCGTGATGTAGCGGAAACAATCGTTTGGCCATGGCACGGATCTTGATGCGTTGTATTGGGAGAACGCGAGGAGTCCCGCCCATGTCGATGCTGTTGCAGACCCTGCCGTCGCGCCGCCAGTCGCGTCGACGCGCGCGTATCGTCCGTGCCCGGATCCTGTTCGTCTGCATCGTCATGATGCTGTCGGCGTATATCGCCTGGTCGAAGCCGGCCGCGCAGACGAATACGGTCACGGATACGTCCGCCGTTCCGGTACCGCTCACGGTCGAGCCGGAGCAGTCGATCGACACCGAGGGCGCACTCGGCGGCGGGCGAAAGGCCGCCGAAGCTGCGGTGTATGTGGCCGAGCGCTGAGCCGTGCGCCCCGAGCGCGTGTCCTCCGGGGGTCGCGGTGCGATGCTAAGCTCGGCCGATGAACCAGCCTTTCGACCCTGCCGAGCTCGCCCGAGTCGCCCAGCGGCTGGTCGAACTGCGGCTCGAACACCGCGACCTCGATCTGGCCATCGGCCGCTTGCACGAGAACATCGCCGCCGACGAGCTCGCGGTCAAACGCCTCAAGAAGCGCAAGCTGCAGCTCAAGGACGTCATCGCCCGGCTGGAGTCGGCATTGATTCCGGATGAGCCGGCGTAACGCCGACGTTGCATGCTCCAGTGCGCGATGCGTCGCCCGGATGGTGCATGGCGATCCCCGGCGCGCGTGATGATCTTCTCCAGATAACCCTCTCCAACAGTGCCGGGGATTGCGCCGCTATACCCGGACAATATTGTCGATGCGTGGATACCTATGGATCTGAAAAGCGGTTACCCCTACTGGGCGGTCAAGAACGGCCTGATGCATGCATTCCCGCAGCTGGATGCCGATCTCGCCTGCGACGTGGTCGTGGTCGGCGGCGGGATCACTAGCGCGCTGATCGCGCATGAATTGACGACGCACGGGCATGCGGTGGCCGTCGTCGAGCAGCGCGATATCGGCTGGGGCAGCACGGCCGCCAGCACGGCGCTGCTGCAGTACGAAATCGATACCCACATGGTCGATCTCGCCAAACAGTACGGCGAAGATCAGGCGGCATCGGCGTATCTCGCTTGTGCGGAGGCGATTCCAATGCTGCAGGCGTTGGCGCGCAAGGTGGGCGATGTCGATTTCGCGCGCATGGAGAGTCTGTATTACGCGAGCCGCCGCCGGGACGTAGGCG
>JAYUUH010000397.1:0-3484 GCA_043754745.1 Lysobacter sp. | reverse complement strand
GATGCCCCGTCGCCGGTGACCGTGCCAGACCCGCATTTTGATCCGATATTCATCCGGTCGGCATTCGGAGAGCAGGGCGAAGGCATGGCAGATGCAGCGGTAGGCCACCAGTTGGAGGTCCACCGACAGATCGCGAGGCTGGCCGCGGAACGCATAGATGACTTCCGCTTCGCCGGCCCAGAATTCGGTGAAGGTTTCGGAATGCACCACGGCATAGAGCCCGTCCTCCTCGATCCGCATCGGATATAGCGCCTGCGACTGCACATCGAACATGCGTCGATGCATCACGCCGCGGGTGTTCAGGTCCATCGCCGCCTCGTAATGACCGCGGGTCTTCAGCCATTCGGCCATGTCCCGGCGTTCGTCGTCGACGCCCAACTGCATCTGCGCCAGATAGAGCAGTTGTTCGCGCAGGACATGTTCGGTCGAGAAAAAGCTGCTTTGCGCGAGTTTGATGGCTTCCTGTTCGGCAACGCCGGATCTGCGGGCCTTTTCGTAGTGCTCGGAGATCACCGTGCCGAGGACGAGCAGTGCGCTCGCGGCGGCGGCGAGAGCCTGCTGTGCGACGAAAGCAGTCGCATCGTACGCCCCGGCTACGCCGATGCGCGGCAAGGTCATTCCGATCGCGAGATTGACGGCGACGATGCCCAGGGCGGCTCCGCGCCAGCCGTGCAGGAACGTCATGCCCACCGCAGGCAGCATCATCAGCAGCAGCAGGCTCTGCATCAGCGACGCTTCCATATCGTGTCTGAGCACGATGGCGAAGCACATGGCGCCGAGAATGCCCGCGGAAATGAAGGCGTCGCGGGTGAGGTTGTCCTGGGAAAGCCAGGTACGGCTGCGCCTCGCCCAGACGAACAGGGGTGGCACGACGATCAGGATTCCCAGGTACTGCCCGATCGCAACCCTGAAATATTCTCCGAACGAATCGAAAGCGCCGGGGCCGGAGAGCGCGACGTTCAGGATCATGTTCGACAGCGCCGACCACAGCGCGAGCGAGATGCCGATCAACGGCAACCAGCGCCAACGTTCCTGGGTCGTCTTGAATCTACGGTTGAAAACCACCGCAAGGCAGGCGATCAGCGGCATCAGCAAGAACGGGCTCAGATAAGCCCAGGCCTCGCCGTACTGATCGACTTTCGGGCCTCTGAGTACCAGCAGCGCCCCGGCGTCGCCGGCGAAGACGTAGGGCCAGTACCGGGAGGGCAGGAACAGCAGGGCGGCGACGCGGATGCCGGCAGGGAGGAACCATTGGTCCAGCGAGTAGTACCACGCCAGCAGGTACGCCGCGCAGTAGGCCGCACTCAGCGTCAGCCCTTTGATTGCCCTATTCCGTTTCGCATCGTCCATTGCTTCCCCCTGTCCTCAGGTCCCGTCCGGCGCGGTCCAGCTCAGGTGCGCTGCTTTCGAGGATTTATTCTCACAAAAACCTCGATTCGTCAAACCGTAATGTTTCCGGCACGGCATTCCGCGACGCCAGCGGGCAGGCGTACGAAAACGTCTGTGGGCGGACCCAACCGGGTTCGTGTCGAAGAAGCGAGCGTGTAAGCGGTTGATTCTTCAGAGAACGACTTAGAGACAGCCCGCTATCGCGCCGAGAATCGTCAGGTTGGGCAGATCCGCTTCCAGTACTTCCATGCGCTCGGCATCCCTGTCGTTGCCGATGAGCAGCCATGCATTGCGTCGGATCGCGATGCGACGGATGTCCGGTCGTCCCCAGAGAGTGTAGGCGTAGATTCCGCCATCCAGCACATGCTCCTGCCTGCAGACCGACACATCCAGGAGGACCAAGGCGTGACGCCGGATTTCGGGCTCCATCGCCCGGGAAGGCTGAACAGCCCAGCGGACGTTGTCGATGGTCGTCAGTCCGAGTTCCCGGCGCACCATGAATTCTGGCAACCAGATGCGGTTGGGGCCATCCCCGCGACCGAAGGACGAGAGGCGATCAATGGTCACATGGCTTTCCGGGCAATTACCCGAGCGCGGGCTCTGCAGGCCCATCACGTGCCGCGCCGAGTCCGTGCGGAGTCTCTGGTCGTAAGCCTTGCTGATGCGCTCCGGCGCCACGCCCAGCAAAGCGGCGATCGACAGGGCGTGTTCGGCTGGGATCGGCCGGCGGCCCGCGCGCCAATGCGCCACATTGTTGCGTCCGACCCTGGCCACTTCCGCCACCCTGGTGCTGCTGGTGTCGGTGTCGTCCATCGCCTGCATGAGTGCCTCAGCGTACTTGTCCATACCGTTGACTCGGCCGACCCGGAGTGTGGTGACCGGATCATAGCGCAAGCCTTGACAGGCATGTCAATTATGCTAACTTCAAAATCAATTCAGCTAACATGAGTGGTGGCTGCAAACCGATAAAAGGCAGACATTTCGATGATCGCGGGCGGAATATCGCCGCTGGAATTGCGCAGTCGCAAATGCCGACAACGATCGCCGGGCAATTGTCGCGGTTGGCGGGTGCGCTGGCCGGTGGAGGAGGTCGCAGCGATGTGGGGCGTCATTACAGGAGGTGCAGCATGCTTGTTCTGACTTGCCGTATCGGCGACACCGTACGCATCGGCGATGATTTGCGCATAACCGTGCAGAGTCGCTTGCGGCAGCGGGTGACGATGGGCGTGATCGCACCGGCGGGCATGGATCTGTATTTCGACAACGCCTGTCTGCGGCCTTCGGTGTTGCCGGGCGGCGCGTGGTCTTATCTCTTTTCGTTGCTGGCCGTGCGTCGCTACCGCATCGGCGACGTCGAGGTCCGCGTCTGGTTGCCGGGCGATGCCGTTTCGCTGGCGGCCGATTGCGATGAGTTTCTGCATGTCGGGGTCATCGCTCCCAACTCTTTGCCGGTGTCCTGCGAACAGGAACCCTCCCGCAGCGCGTCGATGGATGACCAATCGCGAGCGATATCCGCTCTTCTCCAGCCAGCTCCATCCAGTCCCTCTTTCCGGGATGAGGCCATGACGCCATGTTGATATTGAACCGACGTGTTGGTGAGACGATCCGCATCGGCGACGATGTGGCCGTCACGGTGTACGACAAACTGCGCTACCACGTCACGATGGGGGTCATCGCTCCCCCGGAAGCCCAGATCTTCTACGGCGAAACCCGCATGCGTCCGGCAACACTTCCCGATGGGGAGCGGTTTTATCTGATCTCGCTGCTGAGCGAAGAAACGTTCCGCATCGACGATGCGGAACTCATGGTCAGCTTCACGCCGTCCTACTTGGGAGCGGGTTCGTTTCGCAAGCGCCAGGTGCGTATCGGCGTCGTCGCGCCCCAGTCCGTAGCCGTGCACCGCGAAGAAATCTATCTGCGCAATCTCGAGAGCGCCGGCAAACGCGTTCCTCCCACGCCGTTCGCGAGCTGGCTCCGCCAGGCGAATCTGTCCGTGTCTTGCCGCGTCGCCGTTTGACCCGCGATCGAAGGGCTGTCGCCGACTTCTAGGGCGGTTCGCGGTACCCATCGATGCGGGTCATCGCGATGCCGAAAG
>JAYUUH010000396.1:0-3486 GCA_043754745.1 Lysobacter sp. | reverse complement strand
TCACGCCCAGCGCGATGCCCTGGTCGATCGCCAACCGCGTGTCCTACACCCTGGATCTGCAGGGCCCGAGCATTCCCGTCGACACCGCGTGTTCGTCGTCGCTTGTCGCGGTGCATCTGGCCTGCGAGAGCCTGCGGCGCAGCGAGTGCCAGCTCGCGCTCGCCGGCGGCGTCAACCTGTATCTGCATCCGGCCAAGTACCAGTCGTTCTGCCATCGACGGATGCTCGCGGTCGGCGACGCCTGCCGCAGCTACGGCGCGGGCGACGATGGCTTCATCCCGGGCGAAGGCGTGGGCACGCTGGTACTCAAACCGCTGCGTCTCGCCGAACGCGATGGCGACAGGATCTACGGCGTGATCCGCGGCAGCGCCTACGACCACAGCGGCCGCTCTAGCGGCTACGCCACACCCAACCCGAACGCGCAGGCGCGTGTGATCGCACAGGCACTGGCCCAGGCAAACGTGCCGGCGCGCACGATCGGTTTTATTGAAGGCCATGGTACCGGTACGCAGATGGGCGACAGCCTCGAAGTCGCCGCCATCACCCAGGCCTTCGCTCTGCAGACCGCCGATACCGGGTTCTGCGCGCTGGCATCGCTGAAGGCCAACATCGGCCACGCCGAGTCCGCGACCAGCATCGCCGGCATCGCCAAGATCCTGATGCAGTTCAAGCACCGGCAGATCGCGCCGAGCATCCATGCGGAGGTCGTGAATCCGGACATCGATTTCGCGCGCTCGCCGTGCGTCCTGCAGATCGGCCTGAGCGCGTGGGATGCCCCGGTGGGCGTCCCGCGCCGGGCCCTGATCAACGCGTTCGGCGCCGGCGGCGTCAACGCCTGCGCGGTGCTGGAGGAATACGTGGCTCCGGAATCGGTGGCGTCCGCGCAAGTAGACGCGCCCGTCGCCGGCGCAGGCGGATCTCTGGTCGTGCTTTCGGCCATGAACGTCGAACGTCTGCGCGAATACGCTTATCGGCACATCGATTTCCTCGCGCTCAATCCCGGCTGTGATCTCGCGGCGCTGTGCCGCACCGCGCAGGTCGGCCGCGAGGCGATGCCCCAGCGGCTGGCGCTGATCGTCGACAGCGTGCTGCAGCTCCGGCAGACCCTGCAGCGCTGGCTGGACGCCGATCTGAACCTCTCCAACACGGTGCGGCTGTGGCAGGGCGGTACGGAGGCCCAGACCCAGGCCCAGACCGGGGCCGGCTACACCGCGCGCGAGCAGCGCGAACGCATGCAGGCGCTGTGCGCCGAAGCCGATCTCGCCGGGCTGGGCGTGTTCTGGACGCAGGGCGGCAAGGTCGACTGGCTGCTGTTGCACGACGCATTCGGCCCGCACGGCGCGCCGCTACGGCCCGTCGCCGGCGCGCCGGTCTATCCGTTCGCGCGCGATCGGCATTGGGCGGTCGACTTCGCGGCGATGGAGGCGGCACCGGCGAGCACGCCGTCGCGCTTGCATCCGCTCATCTCGCACAATGCCTCGACGCTGGAGCGGGTGTGCTTCGATGCCGCTCTCGTTGGGGACCAGTACTACACCCGGGATCACAGGATCCAGGGCCAGGCGGTGTTCCCGGGTGCGGGTTTCATCGAAATGGCCTGTATCGCGGCGACTGTCGCTGGAGAAAGACGTGTACGCCGGCTCAAGGACATTTATTGGGTTCAGCCGCTATCGCTGACCGATCCGCAGCAGGATCTCAAAATCGGACTGAGCAATGCGACCGGCGACAGCGTGGAATTCGTCGTGACCACGGTCGACGACGATCACGAGCGCGTCGTGCATTGCGAAGGCCGCGCAATCTTCGAAGATCGCAGTGGGCCTGAGTCGTCATCGCGCGAGTCGCTGCAGGAATGGCGTCAGCGCTGCGGCGAAAGCCACGACGGCGAACGTTACTACAAGCTCTTTCAGCGCCTCGGGTTCGACTATGGTCCAACGTTCCGGGTCATCGACGAGGTGGCGATCGGCAACGGCTGCGCCTTGGCCAAGCTCGTGCTGGAGCCATCACTGACGAAGGATTTCGAGCAGTACGTGCTGCACCCGTGTCTGATCGACGGCGCCCTGCAGACCGTGGTGGCGCTGCTGGCCGCCGATGAGGGCGGCGTGCCGCATCTGCCGTTCGCGATCGACGAGATCGAAATCCTCGGCAGCCTCACGCCGCGCTGCCATGTGCTGGTGGAGCGGTCCAGCGACATCGTTGGCGCCAGCACCGGCATCCTGCAGTTCAACGTCCACATCCTCAGTGAAAGCGGCGAAACGCTCGTGAAAATCACCAATTTCTACGTGCGCGCCCTGGTGCCGCCACCGTCGAGCATCGCGACGAACGAACATGCGCGACTTTCGATGGCGGTGAATTCATGAAGACCTCGGCATCGATGAGCGCGAACAACGACTATCCCATCGGCGAATTCCGCTCTGTGTTCGACGGCACCGAGCCGTTTCTTGCCGACCACATCATCCAGGGGCAGAAGATCCTGCCGGGCATGGCCTATCTGGAGATCGCCCGCGCCGCGGTCGCGGCGTCGGCGCCTCCGGGCGACGACGCCATGCTCGTGCTGAGCGATAGCGTATTCGTCAGTGCATTGACGGTGAAGGACAAGCGAACGGTCACGGTACGCGTGTATCCGGGCGCTGCAGGTCAGTTCGGCGTCGAAGTGAGCACCGAGCAGGGCGTGCATTTCCAGACCCGTGTATCGGTGCAGAAGACGTCCGACTATCTGGCCGCCAAGGGCTATGCCCCGACGCTAGATATCGCCGCGCTGCGCGCTGCGATCACACGTCCCGGCCCGACGAAATCGGCGTTCTACCAGACCTACAGGAATCGTGGTGTCGAGCTGGGCCCGTCCCATCGTGGCGTCGAGGAGATTTTCCTCGACGGCAAGGGCGAGGGTCTGGCTACGATCCGGCTGCCGGGCTCGTCCGCGCGCGGCATGGCGATGGACGCGGGTGCGCTCGACAGCATCATCCAGAGCGGTCTCGCGCTGGTCGATAATCCGGAGGCGAACGTCGTACCGTTCGCGGTGATCAACACATTGGTCGTCGGTGCGCTGTCGGACACGATGATCGTTCATATCCGTCAGCGATCCGACGGCATGCACTATGTCGCCGCCGATGAGCACGGCAATGTCCGGGTGATCATCGAAGGATTCCAGACCCGCGAGATCGATCTGAACGCCAAGCAGGACCGCTTGAGCTTCCATCGGCCGGTCTGGAAAAACGTAACGCCGCCGCACGCCGACGATGTTGCGGTGCTTGTGGTGGAGGCGAGCGGCGATTATGTCGCGACGACCAAAGCGGTGCTGGCGGCGGCGCAGTCGCTCGCGCAGGACAGGCATACCCGTTCGGTGCTGGAACTGCGCACAGCGGAGCGCGACACCGTCGCGCGCGGCCTCTGGGCCGCGTTGAAGACGGTAGCGATCGAACACTCGCACATCGAAGTACGGATGACCTCCGGCGACGCGCATGTGGCGCTGGAATATCAGGATGCCGACGC
>JAYUUH010000395.1:0-3499 GCA_043754745.1 Lysobacter sp. | reverse complement strand
CTGGGAGGGCGAAATCGGCGCCTGGCGCGTGCAGTACACCGAGCACGAGTTTTGCCACATGCTGGCCGGACGCGTGCGGATCGTCGGCGACGATGGCGTCGAACGCATCGCCGCCGCTGGCGACAGTTTCGTGATTCCGGCCGGTTTTTCAGGCATCTGGGAAGTGCTGGAACCGGCACGCAAGCTGTATGCGGTGTACGAATCGGCGAACTGAAGCCGCGAACCGAGTCGGAACTCCGGTCGGGGCGCGTTAGAATTCACCGGTTTGTCACACCACCGGAGTCCGCCATGTCCCAGCTTGCCTATCGCCGCGTCCTGCTCAAACTTTCCGGCGAGGCCCTGATGGGCGACGAGGACTACGGCATCGACCCCAAGGTCATCGGCCGCCTCGCCCGCGAAGTCATCGAAGTCCGCGACGCCGGCGCCGAAATCGCGCTGGTCATCGGCGGCGGCAATATCTTCCGCGGCGCGGGTCTCGCCGCAGGCGGCATGGACCGGGTGACCGGCGACCAGATGGGCATGCTCGCCACCGTCATCAACGCTTTGGCCATGCAGGATTCGTTGGAAAAGCTGGGCGCCAAGTGCCGGGTAATGAGCGCGCTCAAGATCAACGACGTCTGCGAGGACTACATCCGCCGCCGCGCCGTGCGACATCTGGAAAAAGGCCGGATCACGATCTTCGCCGCCGGCACCGGCAATCCCTTCTTCACGACCGATTCCGGCGCGGCGCTGCGCGCGATCGAGATCGGCGCGGACCTGCTGCTGAAAGCGACCAAGGTCGACGGCGTCTACGACAAGGATCCCAAGAAGCACGCGGACGCGGTGCGCTACGACACCCTCGGTTACGACGAAGTGATTTCCCGCGATCTGCAGGTCATGGACACTGCGGCCTTCGCCCTGTGCCGCGACAGCCGCCTGCCCCTGCGCATCTTCGACATGGGCCAGCCCGGCGTGCTGCTGCGCATCCTCCGCGGCGAAAGCATCGGCACGCTGGTGACTCCGGGGCGCTGATCGGGTTCGCCCGGCGCATTGCTGCCGGCTCATGAAAAAAACCGACGCCTCGCAGCGTCGGTTTTTTTGCGCCTGGGATAAGCGGGACGCTTATTTCTTCGTGGCCGATGGCGCGACCGGCGCGCGTCCGCCGATGTGGCGCTCGAAGAACTGGAACAGTTTGGTGTAGTAGGCGAACTGGTTCTCGTCCTTGACGAAACCATGGCCTTCGGTCGAGTAATACATGGTCTCGGCCGGCTTGCCCTGCGCCTTCAACGCTTTGGCCATCGCTTCGGAATGCGACTGCGGCGCGCGCACGTCGGCGCCACCCGCGGCCAGGAACACCGGCACCTTGATTCGCGACGCCAGCTTGTTCGGCGAGGACGCGTCGAGATTTTCCCTGCCCACATGATCGGCAAGGAAATCCTTGCCGTAGGACGACTGGCTGACATCGCCACGTCCCCACAGCATGTTCAGGTCGTAGACGCCCACATAGCCAACCGCGCACTTGTAGAGATCGGGCTCCTTGGCGACGCCCATCAAGGACGCATAGCCGCCGTAACTGGCGCCGTAGATGCAAATACGGTCCTTGTCGGCCACGCCTTCGCGGATCGCCCACTGCGTGGCATCGGTCAGGTCGTCCTGCATGGTCAGGCCCCACTGTTTCCGGCCGAGCTCCCGGAACTGCTTGCCGTAACCGCCGGAGCCGCGGAAGTTCACCTGCAGCACCGCATAGCCATGCGCCGCCATCATCTGCACGTCGCGATCGTAGCCCCAACTGTCCTGGACACCGAACGGGCCGCCGTGCGGGTGCACGATCAGCGGCAGATTCTTGCCGCTGCTGCCCGCGGGCGTGGTCAACAGCGCATCGATATCGATCCCGTCGCGGCTCTTGAAATACACCGGCCGCATGGTGGAGAGGCGTTTGGGATCCAGCCATTCGGCCCGGCTCATGAAGCGATTGGCCTTCTTGGCCTGCGTGTCGAAGATGAACAATTCGCCGGAATTACGATCATCGTAGACGGTCAGCATCGCATAGCGCCCGTCATCGGTCGCCGAACTCACGCTCACCGCTGCGCCATCGAAATTGGTCTGCAATGCGCGATGCAATTTCGCGTCGTTCGAATTCGGATCGAAGTACTCGAACTGCGGACGACGGCCGCCCCAGAACAGCACGCCGATCGGGTAGCGTTTGCCAACCGCCCGGAACAGGCCGGCCGGGTCGACCGATTCGTCGCGAGCCACCTGCTTCATGGTTTCCGTGGCGGTATCGAACGCACGCACCGAATCCGGGCCGGTCGCTTCCTCGGCCTGGAGATAAGCGGTCGCATTATCGGCACTGAATCCGAGCGCCGACATCTTCCTGCCGGTCGCCGATTCATCGTTGATCAACTTCCATTCGGACTTGTCGTCCTTCCGGTAGTACAGCACTTCCTTGAAATCGCGGTTCAGCCCGGACGCGAACCGCGCCTGGCCATTGAAGTCGGTAAGAAACGAAGCGCCCCGCGCAGGCGCGCGCGCCAGCGGTTTGCGCGTACCGGTAAAGACATTCATGCGCTCGAGCGAGGTGTAAGGAATCTCGCCTGCTGCGAACGGCGTCACCGCCACCAGTACCTCGGTGTCGTTGCCGACCAGGGTATCGACCATCTGGATGGAGGCGGATTCCGCGCGCGCCTTGCCGCTGGACCGGGAACCGGTGACGGCCCGGACGCCGGCGATGATGCCCTGCTTGGAACCATCGGCATTCGTACCCCAGATCTCGCCGAAGCTTACGGGTTGTTCCAAGCCACCGGCGCGTTCGCCGACAGTGAACAGCAGACGGTCGTCGCTCACCCACCAGAACTGCGCGACATGCGTATTGCGATCTTTGAGCGTCACATGGCCGTAGGGCTCTTTCTGGCCCGGCTTGAGGATCACCATCACCGTCTTGTCGTCGGCGTTGAGCGGGATCGTGGCGGCGACGTAGGTGCCGTTCGGCGAGATCTTCACATCGACGAAGCGGTCGTCGCGGATGAAATCGCCGAGGTTGTAGGGCGTGGTTTCGGCGCGCGCGCCGGTCTGGGCGCCTGCCAACACCGGAAACGACAGCAGTATCGAAAGCAGGAAAGAACGGTGGTTCATGGAACGGCCCCGGTCGGAATCTATCGGGCAGTTTACAGGAAGGCTACTGGATCGACGGCCCCAAGGCCATGAAAGGCGGGCACTTGCAACCGCCGGGCAGGATCTGCCGTCGATGTCGCCAGCGTCCTGTTTCGCCGGCACAGCTATCACCGGGCGCGCCCGCCGATGTTGCGGACGCCGAACCCCGGACGCGGGAAACCGCCTTGCGCCGGAGAGATTTCGTCCGTGTGCGGCCCGAAGCCCGACGTTCGGCGGGTGTCCTCGTTCATCGATTCATTACTTTCCAGCGTCGGCGGCCGGCACCACCGGCATCCGGCCGCCGAGATGTTTGTTCAGGAAGGTCAGCAACTGCACGTAGAACTTCGACTTGTTCCCGCGCTTGTAGATG
>JAYUUH010000394.1:0-10595 GCA_043754745.1 Lysobacter sp. | reverse complement strand
GGGGCTCTTTCGAGGACCAGATCTGCTTCCATGATCTATCTTCCTTGTGTGTCTTGGCGCGTGGGGGATTGAATTGCCGATGTCGTGGTTCAGGCGATTTCGGCGACAGCGCGGTGAGGATCGGAAGGCCCCGGCTCTTGCGGCGGGTTTTCCTTGCCGACGAGTACATCCAGTTCATTCGCCAGATACAGGATCCGGCATTGGCCGCGCTGCACTTTGCCGCTGCTCGATTTCGGCAGAGAACCGGGACGGATCAGCACGACATCGCTCACGACGATTTCGTGCGCTTCCAGCACGTGCCGCCTGATGCTGCGTTTGAGGGTGGGCGCATCGATTTTGCGCATGCTGTTGCGCGCGACTTCCGCCACGATCCCGAACTTGTCCTCGTCCGAGGCTTCGTCCCTGAAGCTGAACGCGGCGACGCCCGCCGGGTTGATCGCGGCGTCGACGGCTTCGACGGTGGCTTCGATGTCCTGCGGATAATGATTGGAACCGCGGACGATGATCACGTCCTTGATCCGTCCCGTGATGTAAAGTTCGCCGTCGTCGATGAAGCCCAGATCGCCGGTGCGCAGGAAGGAACCTTCTTCGCCGTCGACGATGCGCGCGTCGAATGTTTCCGCGCTCTGTTCTTCGCGTCCCCAATATCCCTGGCCGACGCTGGGTCCGGAGATCCAGATTTCGCCGACGTGTCCCGGTGGGCAGACGCGGTGCGTCGACTCATCGACGATGCGTACCCTCTGGCCGAGTTCCGCATGGGTATGGCCACAAGCCACCAGCGCCTGCGCGAGCGTCCGGTCGCTCTCCTCGACGATGCGGCGCTGCGTCAGCTCGATCTTGCCGACCTGCTTGCTGATCAACGGCGCGCCGGCAGACCCTCCGGACACCATCAGGGTCCCTTCCGCGAGGCCGTAGCACGGCATCAGCGCGTTCCTGGAGAAACCGCAGGATGCGAATGCTTCGGCAAAGCGTTCCAGCGATGCCAGTCGGATCGGTTCCGCGCCGCTGAACGCCACTTTCCAGTTCGAGAGGTCGAGTTGGCGCTTCTGCTCTTCCGAGATTTTGTCCACGCACAGATCGAAGGCGAAGTTGGGTCCGCCGCTGATGTAGCCGCGATGCGTGCTGAGCGCTTGGAGCCATCGAAAAGGGCGCTGCAGGAACGCCGCCGGCGTCATGAAGACGCTGTTGCTGCCGAGCCAGACCGTCGCGAGCATCTTCGCGATCAGCCCCATGTCGTGATAGATGGGCAACCAGCTGACCAGCGGTGTGTCCTGGTTCGTGCGGTAGCTGGCCTGCAGCATCCGCTGGTTGTGCAGCAGGTTGCCATGGGTGACCATCACGCCCTTCGGAAGTCCCGTCGATCCCGAGGTGTATTGCAGGAACGCGATCGTTTCGCTGTCAGCGCCGGGATGGCGCCATTGCGATGCGCTCGCGATGTCGATTTCGTCGCTGCAGATGAATCGCAGCGCCGCCAGCGCGGGCTGGTCCGCGATGGCCTCGTGCCTGTGGGCCTGTCGTTTACTGGAGTACAGCGCGGCGTTGGGACTGCAGTCGCGCGCGATCGCTTCCAGGCGAAGGTTGTGCTTCGTGCCCCGCGGTGGAAACAGCGGAACCGCGATCAGGTCGGCGCAGAGGCACGCGAAGAATCCCACCATGTATTCGACGCAAGGCGGATAAAGCAGGAGTACGCGATCCCGCGGCGCGCAGTGCCGTCGCAGCTCAACGGCCAATGCCAGGACGCGATCGCGGAACTCGCCGTAGTGGATCGTTTCGGCAACTTCCTCGCCGTTGTCGAGGAATGTGTATACGGGCGAATCCGGGCGATGCGTCGCCCGATCCAGCAGCAGATCCGCCCCAGTTGCCGGGCATGTTCGTTTTTCTTGCGAAATTCATGGTCATACTGTTTGCTCCGTGCAGCACTTCGGGAACCCAGCCGTCAGGCGAAGTCGAAAATGCCCCTCGTTTGATGTTCATCCGTGACGCAGTTGATGCGAAACGCGCGCGGCGGAGTCGGATTCCAGCCGTAGCGTCCATTCGCGATGCATCGATTGAAGCGGCCTTGAATCGGTGAGCGGCTGACGCCAGTGCCGGTATTCCACGGCCGGTTCAGCGTGAAGTTCTTCGATTCAAAAAATCTTTCGTAGTCTGTGCGCGCCGCTGGTCCTGTTTTATTACAGGTTCAGTGTATAGCGCCAATTGCTTCAATTTTCCTGCTGAATACAATTCTCTACACGCAGATACAATTCGCTACATTGATTGATTGCATCAATGGAAATTCAGCTTCGCCGGCTTGGGATGCCCGGCATGGCCGTCGGCGCCCGTCTTCGTTCAGCGTCCGTGCTGGGCCCACGCTATCAAGGAACGGCCTGCTGGCAAGTGCCGGAAGCAAGGGGCGCATGGGCGCCGGCTGCTTGGATGCGATCGATGGCCATCGAAACGGCGACGTCGCGTACACCGCGACGTCGCTCTCACCGGGGGGGCAGGTAACGATCTCAGGCATCTTCGCACTCAGTCTTCCTCATGTCCGGGTTTGTACGCGTCGGTCAATTTCGCTTGCACCTGCGCCGGCACCGGTTTGTAGTGGCTGAATTCCAGCGAATACCGGCCGCGGCCCGCGGTCACCGACTTGAGTTCGGCGGCATAGCCTTCCAGTTCCGACAGCGGTACCTGCGCTTTCACCAGGATTTCGCCGCCGCGCACCGAATCGGTCCCGTTGATGCGCGCACGTTTCGACGACAGCCCGCCGCTGATGTCGCCCATGTGCGACTCGGGCGCGGCGACTTCCAGATCGACGATCGGTTCGAGCACCTGCGGCCTGGCTTTCGATATCGCATCCAGGAATGCCTTCTTGCCGGCGACGACGAAGGCCACTTCCTTGCTGTCCACCGGATGATGCTTGCCGTCGTAGACGATCACCCGCACGTCCTGGATCGGATAGCCGGCGACGGCGCCGCTGACCAGCACCTGACGCACGCCTTTCTCCACCGCCGGCATGAAGTGCCCGGGGATGGTGCCGCCCTTCACTTCGTCCATGAACTCGAAGCCGCTGCCGCGCGGCAACGGTTCGATGCGCAGGAACACCTCGCCGAACTGGCCGGCGCCGCCGGTCTGCTTCTTGTGGCGGTGATGGCCCTCTGCGTTCGCGGCGATGGTTTCGCAATAGGCGATCCGCGGCGGCCGGGTGCTCACCTCCACGCCGTAGCGATCCTTCAACCGCTGCAGATTGATGCGCAGATGCAGGTCGGACAGCCCGCGCACCACGGTCTCGTTGGTTTCGACTTCGTGTTCGACGTGGAAGCAGGGATCTTCCTCGGACAGTTTGTGCAGGGCGATGGACAGTTTCTGCTCGTGGCCCTTGCTCGCGGCGTCTACCGCCAGGCCGAACATCGGTTTCGGGAATTCCAGCGGCGCGAGGTGGATCTGGTCCTCGTCGTGGCTGTCGTGCAGCACCGCGTCGAAATGCAGGTCGTCGATCTTGGCGATTGCCGCGATGTCGCCGGGAATCGCCTGCGCGATCTCGACGTGGTCCTTGCCCTTCATCTTGAACAGATGCGCGACCTTGAACGGTTTCTTGCCGTCGTCGACGAACAGCTGCGTGTCCTTCTTCACCGTGCCCTGGTACACGCGGAAAATACCGAGCTTGCCGACGAAGGGGTCGTTGACGATCTTGAACACGTCGGCGATGACGTGCGCGGACGCGTCCGGTTTCGACTGGATCGGTTCTGCGGCGTCGCCGATCCCTTTCACGAACGGCGGCGGATTGGCTTCGCCCGGATGCGGAAAGAGTTTTTCTGCGATATCGAGCAATGCCTTGACGCCCACGCCGCTGCGCGCGGACACGAAGCAGACTGGCACCAGATGGCCTTCGCGCAGGCATTGTTCGAACGCGTCGTGCAGCTCCTGACCGCTCAGGCCTTCCTCGCCCACTTCCAGGAAGTGATCCATCACCCCTTCGTTGATCTCGACCACCTGATCGATGATCCGCTGGTGCCAGTCGGCGACCGGTCCCAGATCGCTGTCGCCGGTCGTGCTCCAGAAACAATCCACCACCGCCTTGCCGCCGTTCGCGGGCAGGTTCAGCGGTAGGACCTCGTTGCCGAAGGTTTCGCGCAACTCCGCCAGCAGGGCGCCCGAATCGACGCCCTCGTGGTCGATCTTGTTGACGACGATGACCCGGCAGAGATTGCGCGCTTGGGCGTACTCCATCATCCGCCGGGTGCCGTAACCGATGCCGGTGTCGGCGTCGACGACCACCGCCACCGTTTCCACGGCGGCCAGCGCCGACAGCGTCGGGCCGCGGAAGTCGGGATAGCCGGGGGTGTCGATCAGATTGATGTGGATGAGCGGCTGCCCGGGCGCAGCGTGGTCGATGCCGGCGATCGCCGCGTCGATGGAATGACCGCGTTCCTTCTCGATGGCGTCGAAATCCGACACCGTGCTGCCGCGCTCGATGGCGCCTGCCGTCTGGATCGCGCCGCCGGCATGCAGCAGGGCTTCGAACCGGGTTGTTTTGCCGGCGCCAGGGTGGCCTGCCAAGGCCACGTTGCGGATCTGTCCGGTGGAATACGACATGAGCGACGCTCCTTGCGCGAAGGCGTGAAAGGAAGGCCGTCATGGCTGTCCGCATCGGAAGCATGCCGTCCGAGCAGGCGCTCGGCGGGCGGTCATGGCGGGGCGCCGGGGGAGGGCGCAGGTCAAGCATCGGAAGTTCCGGCGCGCGGGTCAAGCGGCGATGCGGCATTCGTCTTGCGCCATCGTCGCGTCCGGGGTTCGGGTTCCGGTCATGGCGGGCGGGTAGACTCGGCATGCCTCCGGTCGACATGTAGCAGACCGGTACGCCCGAATAACACGCTTCGATTCGATCCCCCACAACGAAAGGAGTCCGACCATGGCTTTGAAACGTATCGCCACCGCGCACTGGGAAGGCGACATCCAGACCGGCAAGGGCGGCATGAGCACGCCGCAGAGTGGCCTGTTCGCCGACCAGAATTACTCGTTCAAGACCCGCTTCGGCGACGGGAATACTCCTGAAAGTCGTGGCACTAACCCCGAAGAATTGCTGGCCGCAGCGCACGCCGGCTGCTTCAGCATGGCGGTCTCGGCGGTCTTGGGCCGTGCCGGCTTCACACCGACGAAGATCGACACCCGCGCCGAGCTGTCGATGGACCCCGGCATGGATCCCGGCCCGACGGTCACCGGCGTGCACCTGATCCTCAGCGCCTCGATCCCGGACATCACCACGGAACAGTTCGCCGAGATCGCCAACGCCGCGAAAGCCGGCTGCGTGATCTCGCGCGCGCTGGCGGTGCCGGTGACGCTGGAAGCGACGCTGGTTTGATTCCAGCGCGCATCGATCCATGATCACTGCGGGCGGCTGTGTCGCCCGCAGTCCATGGTTTGCCCATCACAGGGAGGTCATGCTTCCTGGATGTCACGGGATCGATACCACCGGCGCCGCATCTTCGTCCTCGGTCTGCGGCAACCGTTCGGCGATCCTGTCCTGCAGATAGCGATACCACTCGTATTCGATGCGGTCGGCCGGGCCGATTAGGCGCTCGAAGTTCGCCAGCGAGCCGCCTTCGGCGATGAGTCGTTTATAGCCCTCGGCATAGCGGCCGTTCTCGCCGTGGAACAGGAAGTGGCTGAGGCTCCAGTACTGGATGTAGTAGCCGTTGACGTTGCTTGCGATGCTCGGCGCATCCTTGCCGCTGATCAGCGCGCGGATCGGCACCCAGTTGCCGTCGTCGATGTCCTGGTCGAGGCTGCCGGTCAATCCGGAATTCGCCAGCCACCAGATCGGATAGGCATTGGGGTCGATCTTTCCGGGGATGAGTCTGCCGCGTCCGCTTGTGTCGAATTCGATCCGGCTGGTACCGAAATACGTCGCCAGGCCTTCGTCCACCCACTTGTATTTCGGGAAGCCCGCGACTTCCGCATTCAACTGATGCGTCGCCTCGTGGACCATCCAGTGATATGGATTGGACTCATGCTTGGCGTAGTAGGCGTAGCAGATCGGTTGGAGGTAATAGGCCTCCGCCCACGGCAGGCTGCGGTTGTTGGCCTTGAACTGCGCCTGGTGCGCGTAAAGCGTGAGTTTCAATTTTCCGACTGCGGCAGCGGGCCCTCGATTCGCGGGGAAGACCTCGGCGTGTGCGGTGTACAGCGCTTCCACAGCGTCGGCGACCTGCTGTGTCTGCGCCGGGCCGGCGGTGCTGGTGAGCGCATAGTGCGCGGTTTCGACCCGTGTCGCCCCGGGCAGAGGATTGGGGTGCGCTGAGCGACCCTGTGCGGCTCTGCCTTTAGCGACCAGCGCGCGTGCCTCGGCTTTCTGCAGCGCGCGCTGTTCGTGGATCCAGTGGCGCCAGTACAGCAGCACCGCCGCGATGGCGACAACGACGATGAGCGGCCGCAGGAAGGGTTTGAATGCCATCGGTCAATCCAGCTGGAAGCTCACCTTCACCGATGCCTTGACCTTGATGGCGCCCGGCGCGAAACGTGCGGCGTCTCCTGAAAAGCCGTCGACCGCGGCCGAACTGTTGGCGCTCATATTGTAGATGCGCATGGATGCGTCGTCTTCGGTGGCCTGTACCGCTTTGCCGATCGTCTGGCCGATCGCGGCGGTCATCGCGACCGCCTTTTCTCGCGCGGCTTTCATGGCCATGGTCCTGGCGGCGTCCCGGTGTTCGCGAAGTCGCGATGTGCCCAGTTCGATATTCGCGACTTCGCTAACGCCCGTGGTGAGGATCTCGGCGTAGAACGGCTCGAATCTAGCGATGTCGCCGAGTTTGACAACAATGGTCTTCGAGACCAGATAGCCCCGCAGCGCACCGGTCCGTCGAAGGCCGTCGTCCATGCCGGCACTCTGTTTCGAAGGCGGGTCGCGCACGATGTCCATCGACACCTGATTGGTCTGCACATCGCGCGCCGGAATCGAGAACCGGCGGGTCAGCGCCAGGATGTTCTCCACGCTGTCGTCGTTCATGCGCTTGGCGACCTGCAGATCCCTGTCGAATTTTTCGACGCGCATGGTCAGCACGACTTCGTCGGGTTCGACACCGACTTCGCCGGTTCCCGATACCACGATCACTTGCGGCTGGTCCGCGGCCATGGTCATCGCCGGATCGGCGAACACCATCAGGACGGCACTGAGCACTGCGTGTTTGAAGGACATTGCGGACCCTCTTCTGAAAAGGTGGGATTGCAGGCAGAGACAGACTTCCAGAAAATCAACGTGACTCAGCTACTTCTTCAGTCACCAACTCAACACTCGACCGACGAAGAGACATGGCTGGCGCATACCATTGGAGCTTTACGACGCACTGATCGATCTGGATCAAACCCCAAACGGAACCATGCAGTAATTAACCGTGTTGCACCTTGGGATTGAAACCGCCCTGTTGCACTTTGTGGTTGAGTTTACTCGGGCAGCCGTATAGTTGTAACAAAACGGGCCAGAAGAAAGTCATCTGCACAGTCGAAGTCAAAATCATTTTCAGGAAGAGAGATGCTTTTGGCGACACGTGGATGGTCGAAAAGGCCGAGTGGGAGTGGAATTTTGGCGTAAGGATTTCTGAATAAGTAAAGACCATCAGCAAGCTGTTCTGGGTATGTGGTACCCAGCGATTCAAAGACTACAGGATTGATGGAATCTTCACTCGGATGAAACGAAGTAAAGCGAAATTCATAGCGAGGATTATTGGCTAGTGCTCTAATTTTTCCCCAGGTTGCAAGGCAGCTGTAGATCACTGCACTGATCTCAGAGCATGCGTCGTTATTGAAAACTCCTAAAGCTACGCTTGCGCCATTTTTCTTAGTTGCGTCCGTCACTTCATACGCGGGTACAAAATCTAGGTCGTGGTCTATTGTTTGCTGCTCATCATGATAAACACCATATAGCGTAGCAATTATTGGTCTTGCCGCAGCCAGGTGCGAGCCTGGTCGGTCATACGCTCCAATAGCTAGAACGAAAGGCAAACCCTTCACGTGGGGTAAATGCACATAGCTAGACCGAAACTTCTTGAGTTTTTGCTTGATGCTGTTGCAGAGGCGCAATGATGCCTCGTTATTGAAAGCGGTGAAGTCACTTGGTATGTCCTGAATAGACCAGCCCACTGGCTCTTTTCCGCCGGCTTCTGGTCGCGTTACTGTCGCTTCAATTATGAATTTAGATGGCTCTAAAACCGAAAAATCCGGGCTTGGATAGGTGAAGTCAACTGTGTAATTAAGCTCTTTTATAAGTGCATGAATATAGAGTTCCCAAAGTGATGATTCAAACGTCGTTTGAAACTCTATGACAAATTTGCCGTCGCGGTCGGGCATGCCATCCGACCATGATTGCAATAGTTTTCGCTCATCTTCGTTATCCGGTTCTAGGAGCAGTTTGAAAGCAGGATGAAGCTTATCTTCTTTTACCAGCAACTCGAAGAGTTCCATGCCAGCTTAACTCCTGATTTAAGCCGCCCCGTGGCGGCGCGGCGGACATGTGAAAGCGTAGCGCAGAGCCATAGCCGATGCCACGACATGGGGTCGGATTGCACAAGTTGTTATGGCGCAATCCGATGAATCGTGCGACAGATAGTGTGCATTGTTGTGATTGCTGGCCAGTCTTCTGAGCCAAACACCGAATCCCAACTTTCTGTCACGCCAGATATAACTTCAGCTGCAATTTTTCCCTTCTTATCAATCTTTGCCGCTGAAACTAAAGGTATTTCAGACTGTTCTCGCGAAGAATACCTTGCGTTTCTCTCAAATGCATTAAGAAATATTTTCTCAAGTTCTTCCTCCGTGTCATCTGCAGAATAATTCATATCCATTGTGTCAAGCGCTCGGATAAGAGCCCGGCGCCATGTAATGTAAAGTGTTGGAGATAGCTGCTCAAAGATTGTGTGTAGGCGTGCCGCAACTCCTCTGATGTTGCAGTCAATAATTTCCCATGATTCCATTGCTGCCTTTACGTCAATGTCCTTACTGTTTTGCGTTTCCTTCGACCATTCAAAATTTAGTGTATCCCTAATTCTGTCCCTGGCCTCTGAGTCCAAAGAACACAGTGCAGAAAATGCTCGGCCCCACTTTTTATTTGTAGCTTCAACAGATATCACGAATCCCTCCGAATGTTTGAAATTGCACCCTAATGCCTGATTTAAGCCGCCCAATGGCGGAGTGGCGGATGCGTGTTAGCGTAGCGCAGGCACGTGGCCGACGCCACGATGCAGGGTTGGCTTGAACGAATTGTTATGCCCGTCTTGTCTGCTACTGAGTCCATTCTGACCAACTACATGTTTTACAAGTGATAATGTAGTAAATCTCATCTCGCTGATCATCCGTGTGGCTTCGTCTTTCGAAGTCATCTTCTCCGCATTCGGGACATCTTTTAAAAGGAAGCGGGTCACCTTTTGCTTGATCGTCATAAGTTAGCTCATTCATTCGCTCTTTGAGCCTTCGAACTAGCGCAGCTTCAGACGGATCGCCGCAAATTTGAGCTGCAATTTTTCCAATAGATTTACTTGATCGTGACGTGAAACCCCGATAATCAGCTACCAATGTAGGAAGGGGTGTGTCGTCCATCATAATGGGAATTATTCGTAAGCTCTCGTCATCAACGCGGCGCCTGATGTAGGCCCGCAGCTCTGTTCCAACCCAGTTAGAGGCCGCTGCTTCCTTTGACCAAAGGAGAACAAACACGTCTGTGCTGCTGAGGCCATCCTCAATACTTCCAGTCAAAGACTCGCCGGGACGAATTATCCACTCGTCGAACCATACGTTTTCCCCGTGCTCCGCAAGAGCCATTGCTAAGAGGCTTGCTTGCGACTTCTGCTTCTTGTTGTGGCTGATGAAGATTTGCATGTGATCTCGGTAAGCGCATAACAGGTTATATGTGGTGAAAGCAGGTTGATATCAGAAAACGGCTAAGAACTGAAACATGTTGACTACTCGCCGGTCTGTCGCGCCGGATCACTGATCTCCAACTCCCGCAAAATCACGCTCGCCTGCGTTCGATTGCGCGCGCCGAGTTTCTCGAAGATCGCGCTGAGGTGGGCCTTGATGGTGCGCTCCTGCACGTCGAGGCGGTCGGCGATCTGTTTGTTGAGCAGGCCCTGGGCGACGAGGGCGAGCACGCGGAACTGTTGCGGGGTGAGGCTGGCGAGGCGGGCGGCGAGGTCGGCGTCGCCGGGTGCGGAGCGGGCGCGGGCCACGGCGGGACGCAGCGCGGGCGGCAGCCATTCCTCGCAGCCCAGCACGGTGCGGATGGCGTCGCGCAGTTCTTCCAGCCCGGCGCTTTTGGGGATGTAGCCGGCGGCGCCGTGATCCAGCGCGCGGCGGATGATCTGCGGGTCTTCGTTGGCGGACACCAGCGCCACCGCGACCGCCGGGTACTGGGCGCGGATCGCGGCCAGTCCCGCGAGGCCGTGGTTGCCGGGCATGTGCAGGTCGAGCAGGACGAGGTCGATGTCCGGACGCACTTCCAGTATCGCCAGGACTTCGTCCAGCGACGCCGCCTCGCAGGTGCCGACATCCGCGACGGCATCGGCTGCCGCACCGCGGAGCGCGGCGCGGAACAGCGGATGGTCGTCGGCGATCAGCAGTTGCGGCATGAG
>JAYUUH010000393.1:0-3513 GCA_043754745.1 Lysobacter sp. | reverse complement strand
ATGCCGACGACAGGCTCGCGCACGCCGCGCGCAACGCGCATGCCGCGTCGCTCGACAACCTCTCGCCGCGCGTGCGCGCGCAGCTCGAGCTGCGCCGTCGCGCCGCGCTGGCGGAGCACGCGCGGCCGTCCGCAGCCCGCCATTGGCCGACGCTCGCGCTGGGCAGTGCCGCTGCGTTGACCTTGGTGATCGGGCTGTTTCTGCTGCGCGACCCCGGCGAGACCGGTACGCCGCCGCAGGGCGATGTCGCGGTGACGCCCCCGGGCATCGCTCCGGTGCAAACGCCCACAGCGCCCGCGCCGGCGACCGCAAACGAGCCCGTCGTCGCCAGCACAGACACGCCGAAGCCGGCGGTCGAAAGTATCCTCATCGACGACGAACTGCCGCCCGAACTGCTCGCCGCCGAATTCTCCGGCGCCGACGAAGCCATGGGCTTCGAGGCGCTGGAGGAAAGCCCGGACTTCTATCTGTGGCTGGGCTCGGACAATGCCCAGGCCGATGTTTCGGAGTTGCTATGAATCGCATGAATCCCCGCACGAATCCCTTGTCGGCCCTGTTGTGCGCGGCGCTGCTCGCCTGCGCGAGCATCGCGCCCATCGGGATGGCGTCCGCGCAGATGCCGTCGGCGCCCCCACGGACAGCGCAGAACGCGCCGCAACCACCGGAGTGGGAGCGGCTGTCGCCGGCGCAGCGCGAAGCGATCATCGGCGTGGTGCGCGAACGCTGGAACACCAACCCCCGCGAACGCGCGCGGATGCTGCAGCACGCCGAGCGCTGGCAGCGGATGACGCCCGAGCAGCGCCGCAGCGCGGAAGACGGCAAGCGCCGCTGGGAACGGATGACGCCGGAACAGCGCAAGCAGGCGCGCGCAGCCTTCGAGCAGGGCCGTAACCTGCCGCCGGCGGAACGCGCGCAACTGCGCGAGAAGCTGAAGGCGATGACGCCGGAAGAGCGTCGCGAGTGGCTGCGCACACATCGCCAGCAGCGCGAACGCCGGCCATGAACGCGGCATCGTGCCGGTCGCCCTGGCCGGGCTTGGCGTTCGCGTTGCTGCTGGCGCTCGGCGCGGCGTTCCGGCAGCCTGCGCCCGCCGCCGCACAGACATCCGAATCCCCAGCGATGCGTGAAGTTGCCTACGGCGCGCATCCGGCCCAGCGGTTCGATGTGTATCTGCCGAAGCGGACGAAACACGCGTCGACGATTTTCTATGTCCATGGCGGCGGCTGGCGTCGCGGTGATAAAGCGATGCGTGGATTGATCGAGGCCAAGCAGAAACGCTGGACCGCCGCCGGCGCGATCGTGATTTCGACGAACTACCGAATGCTGCCCGACACCGATCCGCTGGAGCAGGCGCGCGACGTCGCGCGCGCGGTCGCGAAGGCGCAGGACACGGTAGCGACGCTGGGCGGCGATCCCGAAGGCTTCGTGCTGATGGGCCACTCCGCCGGCGCGCATCTGGTCGGCCTGCTGGCCGCTTCACCGAAGATGGCACGCGAGTTCGGCGTGAAACCCTGGCGTGCGAGCGTTCTGCTGGACGGCGGCGCGATCGACACCGAAGCGACGATGCAGGGCCGCCGCCTGCCGCTGTTCGACCAGGCGTTCGGCGATGATCCCGCCTATTGGCGCGCGGCGTCGCCGGTCGCGCAGCTCGGCGCAAAGACTGTGCCGGTGCTGGCGGTCTGCGCCAGCGGACGCCGCGATTCGTGCCCGGCCAACCGCGCATTCCTCGACAAGGCCGCACGCTACGGCACGCGCACGCAGTTGCTGGCCAAGCCCATGTCGCACATGGAGATCAACCGCGACTTGGGCGAAGACAACGACTATACCCAGGAAGTCGAGGCGTTCCTGCGCAGCGTCGGCGTCGCCCTGGCGCGCTGAACCGCGCCCGCAACCTTCACCGGCAGTTGCCTTCCATCGTCAGCACCGCCGCGTACTGCGCCAGCGGCGCGATCTTCCCCGCGGCGGCCTGGCGCTTGGCGTCTTCCAGATAGATGCGCGGCCGGCCCTGGGCGTCGGTCGGCGGCGGGGTGTTGTTCGCGGGTTTGCGCCAGATGCGGATCACCGCCTGCTGCGCCGGGCAGGCGGCGTTGGGGATGCGGATCAGGTCGTTGAGAATCCAGCCGCTGCCGGCAGAAGGCTTCGCCTTGACTGGATCGACCAGCCGCGCCCGCGGCTGGCAGCGTTTGCCGGTGGAGGCGGCGCCGTAGCGGTAGGGCGTAGCGGCGTCCGCTGCGAAACTGCCCTGCAGATAGGCGCAGGTCTCGGGAATGATGCGGATGGTGTGGACTTTCCCGGGCGCCTGCGCGGGGAAGGCCTCGCGCTGGATTTCGGGCTGCGGGCCAGCGGCCGCTGTCGCACAAACGGACATCGCCGACATCGGCAGGAAGATCGCAAGACACCATGCACGCATTCGGACATCTCCACAGACGGATTGAAGCGGATCGATCGTGAAGCCGGATCGATCGGCAGGTGCGATCGATCGCGAAGCGTGATGACCATGAGACCTGATCGATCGATCTTTGCCGGGCCGCATGCTCCATACAGACCGGAACGTCGACCAGCGCGGGCTACCCTGCCGCGCAGCGGCTGAACCCGGACCGCACGACAGCGCCAAGAATGCTGCATCGCAGCATCCGCGAGGCCCGTTTCGACAACGCTTTCGCAATCTTTGCGCGCTGCGAAGATCGGATTCCAACGGAGGCGGCGGCTATGCCATAGTCCGGCGGTCGCATGCGGCCAAGCATCATATGGGCCGCTTGGCTGCAGTTTTCCGCGCGCTATCTACCGTTGTCACACTTTCGACTCTGGGGAGGGTTTCATGCTCGAGCAATATGGACTGATGATCGCGCTGGTCTGCGCGGTCGTGGCGATCCTGTACGGCATCATTTCGGCACGCTGGATCAATCGACAGCCTGCCGGCAACGCCCGCATGCAGGAGATCGCCGGCGCCATCCAGGAAGGCGCACGCGCCTATCTCAATCGTCAGTACGCCACCATCGGCGTCGCCGGCGTGGTGTTGTTCGTGCTGATCGGTTTCTTCCTGAATTGGCCGACCGCGATCGGCTTCCTGATCGGTGCGGTGCTCTCGGGCGCCGCCGGCTACATCGGCATGAACGTGTCGGTCCGCGCCAACGTCCGCACTGCCGAAGCCGCACGCAGAGGCATCGGCCCGGCGATGGACGTGGCCTTCCGGGGCGGCGCGATCACCGGCATGCTGGTGGTCGGCATGGGCCTGCTCGGCGTAGCTGGCTATTACGTCGTACTGGACTACATGGGCATCACCGGCGAGCCGGCGTTGCATGCGCTGGTCGGATTCGCGTTCGGCTCGTCGCTGATTTCGATCTTCGCTCGCCTCGGCGGTGGCATCTTCACCAAGGGCGCGGATGTCGGCGCCGATCTGGTGGGCAAGGTCGAGGCCGGCATCCCCGAGGACGACCCGCGCAACCCGGCGGTGATCGCCGACAACGTCGGTGACAACGTCGGCGACTGCGCCGGCATGGCCGCCGACCTGTT
>JAYUUH010000392.1:0-3524 GCA_043754745.1 Lysobacter sp. | reverse complement strand
CGCAGCGCGTCGTCGGCGGCTTCGGACAGCCCGCTGGCGCTGCGGTCGCCGCCGGACATCGGTGCGGGCAGGGGCTCGAACACCTGGCCGTCGATGCGCTTGGCTTTGTCTTCGGCGCGGTAGAAATTGCCGTTGTCGCGGATGTCCAGCCACAGCAGCAGGAACACCAGGAATCCGACGCCGAATCCGGCGGCCACCATCAGCCATGCGCGGCGCGAGAGGCGGAAATACGATCGCCACGACGAGCCGGGCGGCGATTTCTGTGGGGGCACACCTTGCGGCGTCGTGGGCTGGACAGTCGACATGCGGGAGGTCGTGGGCGCTGAAGTGGGGTCGATTGTGGCACGGGTTCCACGGAGCGGCTCATGCCCCCGGGCGGCGTTCAGATCATATTTCGGGCGATAATCCGCGTCCCGTCACGCTTCGCGATGCCCCCATGCTCGATCCGGTCCTGCTGCGCAATCAACCCGCCGACCTTGCCGCCCGCCTCAAGGAGACCCGCGGTTACGACCTCGATGTCGCCGTGCTGCAGCAGTGGGAGTCCGAGCGCAAGCAACTGCAGGTGCGGACCCAGGAACTGCAGAATCTGCGCAATACCAATAGCAAGCAGATCGGCATGCTCAAGGCGAAGGGCGAAGATGTGTCGGCGGTGATGGCTGAGGTTGTTGGGTTCGGCGACGAATTGAAGGCCAGCGAGACGCGGCTCGACGAGATCAAGCACGCGATCGAAGCCATCGCTGCGGGCATTCCGAATCTGCCGCACGAGTCCGTGCCGGCGGGCGAGGATGAAGCCGGCAACGTCGAGCAGCACCGCTGGGGTACGCCGCGCGCGTTCGACTTCGAGGTCAAGGATCACGTCGAACTAGGTGCGCGTAACGGCTGGCTGGACGGCGAAACCGCTGCCAAGCTCAGCGGCGCGCGCTTCACCGTGCTGCGCGGCCAGCTGGCGCGCCTGCATCGCGCGCTGGCGCAGTTCATGCTGGATCTGCACACCGACACGCATGGCTACGAAGAAACCAATGTTCCGCTGCTCGTCAACGCCGATTCGATGTGGGGGACGGGGCAGTTACCGAAGTTTGCAGACGACTTGTTTGGCATCGCGGTAGATACTTCTGCTGGTCTTCCGCTCGATGTAATCAGCGAGTCATTCGTGGGTTTAAATCCCAACCTTAAGATCGATACCTTCACGCGAGCTGAAAGTATCGCTAAGAACGTAATTCGATCTGGAATTGATCGCTACCTCATTCCCACCAGCGAAGTCCCCCTCACCAATATCGTCCGCGACGAAATCCTCGATGCCGAGCGCCTGCCGCTACGCATGACCGCGCACTCGATGTGCTTCCGTGCCGAAGCCGGCAGCGCCGGGCGAGACACCCGCGGCATGATCCGCCAGCATCAGTTCGAGAAGGTCGAACTGGTGACAATCGCCAGGCCCGACGAGAGCGACGCCGAACACGAGCGCATGACGAAGTGCGCCGAGGCTGTACTCGAAAAACTCGGCCTGCCGTACCGCAAGGTGCTGCTGTGCACCGGCGACATGGGATTCTCGGCGCAGAAGACCTACGACCTGGAAGTCTGGCTGCCGTCGCAGAACACTTACCGCGAAATTTCCTCCTGCTCGAACTGCGGCGATTTCCAGGCGCGACGCATGCAGGCGCGCTGGCGCAACCCGGCCACCGGCAAGCCAGAACTGGTGCATACGCTCAACGGCTCGGGCGTCGCGGTCGGCCGCGCGTTGATCGCGGTAATGGAGAATTACCAGAACGCGGATGGCTCGATCACGGTGCCCGATGTGCTGCGCGGTTATATGGGTGGTGCGACTTTCATCGCTTGATTGTGTGATGCGACACTTGTCGCCTCACTGTCATCGGCCGCGCGCGCGGCTTGATCATCGTCGGGCTTAATGGTTCGTCCTGGGCGGGGCGGTCTCGAATGGATCGCTTGATCCGCCGCAACCTGCAACGCAACACGGGCCGCAATCGCGGCCCGTGTTGTGTCCGGAATGAGATCCCGGCTTACTTGCGCCAGATCCCGGCGTAGCGCCACACGCCGTCGTCCACGTAACCGGTGACGCTGCGGGTGAGCATGTCGGCGTCCATTGCGCTGGCCCACTCGGTGCCGTACTGCGTGCTGGTCAGGTCGTGGCGCGCCTTGAACAGGCCCAGCGCCTTCGAGCTCCACACCGCCGCGAACAGCGGCTGGCCGTTGTGGATGTAGGCGTTGACGTAGAGCGGATAGCGGCCGGCGGCCTTGTTGGCATCGGTGGCGGTCTGGTACTCGGCCGAGGTCATCGTCGATTTCATCTGCCACGCGCCGAAATCGGCCTTCTGGTACATCGCGCTGTAACGCAGCTGTCCTCCGGACGACAGCACCGACACGTTGCGCGGCAGGTAGCCCAGGCCTATCAGATAATCGCGGCGGTTCTGGTGTTCTTCGATGCTGTAGTCGACATAGGCGCTGGTCAGCGGTCCGGGCGCCTGGGTGTAGACGGTCGCGTAACGCACGCCGTTGGCGGTGTGATAGCTCTCCAGATGACTGAGGCGGAAACCGCGGCCGGTCATGTCGGCATGCTTCGCGGTGTATCCGGCTTCGGTCTGGCCGTGGTTCGCGCCCCACAGGAAGTCGCCCTGCGGGCGGAAGACGGCGTTGAAATAGGTATTGGCGCCGCTGTTGAAGCCGTCGACGAATTCGAGCTGGTAGCCGCCGAGGATGGCCTGGTCGACCTGGCACTGGTAATCCTGCGCCGCGATGTTGCGCCTGGACACTTCCTTGCCGCCGGGCGCCAGCGCCCCGGGCACGGTGCGCGCCTCGTAGGTCGCGTTGTCGACGAAATAGGCGGTGGAAATGCCGCAGATCCGCGGAATGCGGTTGCGCTTGCTGCCGCTGTTGTCGTTGAGGAAGCCACCGACGAGGGTGAAGGGATCGGTCGCGCGGGGCACGGCGACCTCGAAATGCAGATGGTTGCCGCTGGCGCAGCCGACATCGTCCTCGATGCCCAGCGCGGTGCCAGCGACCACGGACTGGCCTACGCTGCGGCCGGCCGCGGTGCTCGATCCCTTGCGCATATGGCTGTACTTGCTCCATTCGCCGTTGGCGTGTTCGATCCAGAGGAAGTTGTTTTTCTTCTCGCTGGCGGCCACGCCGTCGCAGTCGATCGCCTGGTCGAAGTCTTCTTCGATGAAGCGGATGATGCCGTCGGCGGCGGCGACGATGGTGTAGCTGCTGCCGTTGATGCCGTTCATGTCGATGGCCGTGTTGCTGTCGACGTCGTGCTGCACGTGATCGCGGCCGATCTTCACTTCGGTGCCGTTGGCATAGGGGATCCGGTAGACGCCGTCCGACGGGTCGACGGCGGATGCGGTGGCGCTGATACCGGCCAGCAGTAGGCCGGCGGCGATGCCAGTGGAGCGGAGGCGATTGGCTGCGGTGGTGGATGTGGCGGTGGATGCGGACGTGGCGTGGTGCGGCGTGTGGCGGTGAAGCATGGTGGTCTCCTGATGGGTCGAAACGGGTTGGGGTGGTGA
>JAYUUH010000391.1:0-3531 GCA_043754745.1 Lysobacter sp. | reverse complement strand
GCGTCCGGACCGGCGACGAGGTGCGCGAGCAGGCGCTCGGCGTTCGCGCGCAGGCGGTCGGCGGTCTTGGCGGACAGCAGGATCAGTGAGGGGCCGGTCGGACGCGCGGCAGAGACGGTCGGCGGCTCGATATATTCCTCGAGCACGACGTGCACATTCGCGCCGCCGAAACCGAACGAGCTGATGCCGGCGCGGCGCGGAAACGGACGGCCCTGGTCGTCGAGCGCGGGTTCCCAGTCCTTGGTCTTCTCCACCGGATAGAACGGCGTGTTGTCGAGGTTGATGTAGGGGTTGAGCTTCTCGAAATGCAGCAGCGCGGGAATCTGCCGGTGTTTGATCGACAGCAGCACCTTGAGGATGCCGGCGATGCCCGCCGCGGTTTCGAGATGGCCGATGTTGGTCTTGGCGGAGGTGAGCCCGATGTGCGGCTTTACGGCCGGCGGGAGTTGATGCTTGCGGTACAGGTCCGAGAACGCCTTCTTCATGGCTTGAATCTCGATCGGATCGCCCAGGCCGGTGCCGGTGCCGTGGCATTCGAGATAACCGACGCTGCGGGGATCGATCTCGGCCTTTTCATAGGCTTCGACGAGCAGATCGGCCTGCGCGTTCGGGTTTGGCGCGGTCAGCATCGTCGCCTTGCCGCCGTGGTTCTCGGCGGTGGATTTGACGACCGCGTAGATGTGGTCGCCGTCGGCAATCGCGTTTTCCAGCGGCTTGATCAGGATCGCGCCGGAACCTTCGCCACGGACATAGCCGTTCGCGCGGGAATCGAAGGTCTTGCACTTGCCGTCGTCGGCCAGCATGCCCGCCGCGCCGAAGGAAATGTGGCCCGCTGGCGTGAGCATGACCTGCACGCCGCCGACGATCGCCATGTCGCAACTGCCGGTGTGGATCGACTCGATCGCGCGATGCAGGGCGATCAGCGAACTCGAACACGCGGTGTCCAGCGGCGCGCTGGGCCCATGAAGATTGAGCAGGAAAGACACACGGTTGACCAGAATGGCGTGCGAGGTGCCCGACGCGGAATAGCCGTCGAGTTCCGCCTGGTTCATCGCCATCAGGTCGATGTAGTCGCGGGTCGCCGCGCCGACGAACAGGCCGGTCTTGGTGCCCGCTAGGTCGGAGACGCGGTGGCCGGAATCCTCGATCGCGCCCCAGACGCTCTCCAGGAAAATCCTCTGCTGCGGATCCATCATTTCCGCTTCGCGCGGCGAGATGCCCCAGAACAGCGGGTCGAACTTGTCGACCTCGCGCATGAAGCCGCCCCACTTCGACAGCGTCTTGTTCTTCTCCGCCATCGGATTGCCGTAATACGCTTCCCAGTCCCAACGATCCGGCGGAATGAGCGTGACCATGTTGTTCTCGGCCTTGCTCAGCTTGTCCCAGTATTCGTCCAGCGTGTCCGCCTGCGGCATCACACCGCTCATCCCGACGATAGCGATCGGCCGCTCGATGAAGCGGCGGCCCGGCGAGAAGCTGCTTGCGCCCGTGGACACCGGAACGTCCACCACCTTGAAGGCCGGCCCCATGAGAGCGCTCTTGGACGCGAACGCCGGCTGATCCGGAACCGCCTGGACCGTGCCTGTCGCTCCGGCGCTGGCGACGGCAGACGACATGCCCACCTGCACATGCACGCGGAGCATGTTTTCGCGGAAATCCTCGGCGAGGTGTTTGGCGATCTCGCGGATGCTGGGATATTCGAAGAACAGGACCGGCGTGATGTCCAGGCCGTACTTGTCGTTGACCATGTTGCTGAACGACGTGAGCCCGATCGAATCGAAGCCCAGATCCAGCAGGATCGAGTCCAGATCGACATCGTCGGCATCGATCTTGAGGAAATCCATGACGATCTTCGACAGCGCGTCCTGGACCAGGATCGCCAGATCGCCGTCCTCGCCGGCTACCGCTGCCGGCGCAGCCGCAGACGCCGCTACGGCGGCCTTGGGCGCGTCGGCCACGCCGATGCCCCACGCGCGCTCGACCTTGTCCTTCACACCCTGCATCACCGCCAGATGCGGTAGATCGCTGTGCAGGCCCAGCATCAGAGCCTGGATACCGACCTCGCGCCGCAGCGGCCGGATACCGAGATTGCGCTCGAAGAACATCGCGGTCTGTTCGTCCAGCTGCATGCCGCCTTCGGCCCAGATCGACCAGTTGAGGCTGAGCGCCTTGCCGTGCCGCTGTCCGGCGCGCGCGCGCGCATTGCGCTGCGCAGCGAACGCATCCATGAAGTGGTTCGCGAACGAGTAGTCGCTCTGGCCGGCATTGCCCGCCAGCGCCGCCAGCGACGAAAACATCACGAAGAAATCCAGCGGCTCGTCGCGCGTGGCATCGTCCAGCAGCACCGAGCCGCGGATCTTGGGCGCGAACACGGCCGCCATTTCGTCGCGCGTCTTGTTGCGCACATACGCATCGCGCAACACGCCGGCACTGTGAATGATGCCGTGCAGCCCGCCATAGCTGTCCTTGCACACGCGGACGAGTCTTTCGACATCCTCGCGTTTGGACACGTCGGCCGCTACGTACACCACTTCGCCGCCAGCGGCGCGCATGGATTCGAGCGCCGCTTCGGTTTCGGGCTTGAGCGCACCGCGACCGCTCAGCACCATCCGCGCCTGGAACTGTTTCGCCAGATGTTCGGCGAAGATCAGGCCCAGACCGCCCGCGCCGCCGGTGATGAGGTAGACGCCGCGATGCCGGATCGGGGCCGCGTCCTGCATCGGAGCGGCAGGTTCGGGGCAGTCGTGGATGCGGCGCAGATAGCGCGCGCCTTCGCGGTAGCGCACCGCGAGGGCCTTGGTGTCGTCGCGGAATTCCGCTGCGATCGCGGCCACCGACACCCGGTCGAAGCCAGGTTCGGCGCTCGAACCCGCGCCGACGATTTCGACGACTTTGCATGCGAGTTTCGGGGACTCCGCGCGCAGGATCGTCGCGAAGCCCTGGATCGCCTCGTTGTGCGGTTGCGCTACGGGCGGCGTGCTGAAATACAGATACTGCAGGCGGACATCGGCCTCGCATTTCTGGGCGATGACCGCTTGGGTCAGGTACAGGAAGGCGTATACGCCGCGATCGAGCGCCCGCATCGTGGCGTCTTCGGCCGACAGACCGTCGACGTCCGTGCCGGGCAGCGCCGACCACGCGAAGCACACGTGCAGCGTGGCATCGGACTGTTCGCGCAGCGCCGAAAGCAGGGTGTCGAAATCCTCGCGCTTGCCGGCATCGATGCGATAGCGATGAGCATCGACGCGGGCGAATCCGTCGCCGGGCAACACCGAGATCAGCGTGTCGGGATCGCCTCCGGACGCGGCAAGCGCGGCCCGGTAAGCGTCGTGGCTGGCTTCATCGGGCGCGAAGAGCACGATGGACTGCCGCGAGGGCTCGCCCGCAGAGACAGAGAGCGGCGACGGCTGCCATTCGGTGCCGTAATACAGGGTGGAAAACTCGGCGCCGTCGCCCGATGGCGGGGCCTTCGACGCAGCGCCGGGCTTCTCGTGCACGTCGAGCAGCGGCACGCCGACCGAATCTCGCACC
>JAYUUH010000390.1:0-3533 GCA_043754745.1 Lysobacter sp. | reverse complement strand
ATCACGTCCTGCACGGTCTTGCCGAAGTTGTCGAGCACCAGGATCGCGCTCGCGCCGGAATCGATCAACTGATGCTTCAGCTCTCGCGGGGTGTACATCGGATTGGTGTTCACCACCGTCAGCCCGGCGCGCAGGACGCCAAAGGTGGCGATCGGATACTGCAAGCAGTTCGGCAGCATGATCGCGACGCGATCGCCCTTCTTGAGCTTCAGTTCGCCCAGCAGGTAGGCGGCGAACTGTTTGCTGTACTTGTCGACCTCCGCATAGGTGATCGTGCGCCCCATGTTCGAGAACGCGGGCCGGTCGCGATATTTTTCCAGCGAAGACTGCAGCACCGCCACGATCGAGGCGAACTCGTCCGGGTCGATCTGATGAGGCACACCTGCGGGATAGCTCGCAAGCCACGGACGATCGAGATTCATTAGGCCCCTCCACCTTTTAGGCCGCTGGATTGCGGCTCTGTGTTGTCTTCCTTGATTGGAGCATAGGCTCTAGGGAGCCGCAAGACGCCACCGTATGCGACGGGCGGGAAGTCGCCCGTCGCAGGCCTTTCGACATGCGGTCAGGCGGCTGTCTTCGAGGCCAGCTGCCGCAACACGTAGTGCAGGATGCCGCCGTGCCTGAAGTATTCGACCTCTTTGGGCGTGAGCAGCAGGATCCGGGCGCGAAACCGGCGTTCCTGACCGTCGGCGCGGCGCGCGACGACGGTGGCGACTTTGCCTGCGCCATCCTCAAGGCCGGTGATGTCGATGACTTCGGAACCGTCGAGCCCGAGCGTCTGCGCGTTCTGTCCGTCCTCGAATTGCAGCGGCAGTACGCCCATGCCCACCAGATTCGAACGATGGATGCGCTCGAAGCTTTCGGCGATCACCGCCTTCACCCCGAGCAGGTTGGTGCCCTTGGCCGCCCAGTCGCGGCTGGAACCTGTGCCGTATTCCTTGCCCGCCACCACCACCAGCGGTACGCCTTCGCTCCTGTAGCGGATGGCGGCGTCGTAGATCGACAGTTTTTCGGTGTCGCCGCCGTCGGCGGGGTAGTGCAAGGTGTTGCCGCCTTCCTCGCCGCCCAGCATCAGATTCTTGATCCGAATGTTAGCGAAAGTGCCCCGGACCATGACGTCGTCGTTACCACGGCGCGAGCCGTAACTGTTGAAATCGGCCGGCGCCACGCCGCGGGATTGCAGGAATGCGCCGGCGGGCGAGTTGGTCTTGATGTTGCCGGCGGGGGAGATGTGGTCGGTGGTGATCGAATCGCCGAACAGTCCAAGGACGCGAGAGCCGTGGACGTCGTCGATCGTGCCGACCTGCATCGTCATGCCCTCGAAGTAGGGCGGGTGCTTGATGTAGGTGGATGCCTCGTCCCAGCGGTAGGACTCGCCTTCGGGCGATTCGATCAGGTTCCAGCGGCTGTCGCCCTTGAACACGTCGGCGTAGTTCTTTGCGAACATCTCCGGGCCAACGGTGGCGGCGATCATGTCGCCGATCTCCTTGTTGGTCGGCCAGATATCGCGCAGGAACACCGGCTGGCCGTCGCTGCCCGTGCCCAACGGCTGCGTAGTCAGGTCGATATCGACCGTGCCGGCAAGCGCGTACGCCACCACCAGCGGCGGCGAGGCGAGATAGTTCATCTTCACTTCGGAGTGGACGCGGCCTTCGAAATTGCGGTTGCCCGACAGCACTGAGGCGACGACCAGGTCGCCTTCGGCGATCGCCGCCGACACCGCGTCCGGCAGCGGGCCGGAGTTGCCGATGCAGGTGGTGCAGCCATAGCCGACCACGAAAAAGCCCAGCGCTTCCAGGTCGGCGAGCACGCCCGCCTTCATCAGATAGTCGGTCACCACCAGCGAGCCCGGGCCGAGCGATGTCTTCACCCACGGCGCGGATTTCAGGCCCTTCGCGACCGCGTTTCGCGCGAGCAGGCCCGCGCCCAGCATCACCGCAGGGTTGGAGGTATTGGTGCAGGAGGTGATCGCGGCGATCACCACCGAGCCGTCGCCGAGTTCGCAATCGATGTCGCGGATGCGGATCTTAGCCTCGGGCTTGGACGCCAGGTGTTCGGCCTGCGGCTGTGCGGCGCCCTCGGCGTCCATGCGCGTGGTTTCCTCGCGCCGGGGTTTGCGCTGTGCGGTCAGGCCCAGCAGGTTCGCGTGGTAATCGGCCTGCACCGCTTCCAGCAGCACCCGGTCCTGCGGGCGTTTGGGACCGGCCAGCGAGGGTTTGACCGTGGCGAGATCCAGCTCCAGCGTGGCCGAGTAGGTCGCGGCCGGGGTGGCGGCGTCGTGCCAAATCCCCTGCGCTTTCGCATAGGCCTCAACCAGCGCGATCTGCGCTTCGCTGCGGCCGGACAGGCGTAGATAGGTCAGCGATTCGGCGTCTACCGGGAAAATGCCGCAGGTCGCGCCGTACTCGGGCGCCATGTTGGCGATGGTGGCGCGGTCGGCCAGCGGCAGCTGTTGCAAGCCCTGCCCGAAGAATTCGACGAATTTGCCGACCACGCCATGCTTGCGCAGCATCTGGGTGACGGTAAGCACCAGATCGGTGGCGGTGGCGCCTTCGGGCAGCTTGCCGGTAAGCCTGAAGCCGACCACTTGCGGGATCAGCATCGACGACGGCTGGCCGAGCATCGCCGCCTCCGCTTCGATGCCGCCCACGCCCCAGCCGAGCACGCCGATGCCGTTGATCATGGTGGTGTGGCTGTCGGTGCCGAAGACGGTATCGGGGAAGGCGAACACTTCGCCGTCGATCTCACGTTCCATCACGACTCGGGCGAGGTGTTCCAGATTCACCTGGTGGACGATGCCGGTGTTCGGCGGCACCACCTTGAAATTGTGGAAGGCTTTCTGGCCCCAGCGCAGAAAGCCGTAGCGTTCCTTGTTGCGGGCGAACTCGATCTGGCCGTTGAGGTCCAGCGCCTCGCGCTTGCCGAAGACATCGACCTGCACCGAGTGGTCGATCACCAGTTCCGACGGAATCAGCGGATTGATCTGGCTCGGGTTGCCGCCGAGAGCCGCGACCGCGTCGCGCATCGCCGCCAGATCGACCACGCAGGGCACGCCGGTGAAATCCTGCAGCAACACCCGTGCGGGCATGAACGCGATTTCGGTGTCGGGCTCTTCGGTGGCGTCCCAGCGCGCGACCGCCTCGATATGCGCAGGCAGGACGGTGACGCCGTCCTCGTGCCGCAGCAGGTTCTCCAACAGGATCTTCATGGCGTAGGGCAGCTTCGCCAGATCCGGGCCGGGGGAGGCTGCCGACGCGAAATGTTCGGCAAGTTTCGGCAAGCTGTAATAAAGGAAGGAACGGCCGTCGACGTCGAGGCGACTGCGGGTGGCGAAGGAATCGTGCATGGCGAAGCTCCTGGGGGAGTAGGGCTGTCCGCGATTATCCGCCGACCGCCGCTGTGCTGGCGCGACCGACGGGCCGCGGGTACATCATGGGGGCGAACGGTACCAGCGGTAGAGTACGCATGGAAAAGTATGTATTATCGACGCATACCGCAAGAGGATCGCCCGATGGAAGCGACAGTCGCCGAGC
>JAYUUH010000389.1:0-3535 GCA_043754745.1 Lysobacter sp. | reverse complement strand
CGACCGCGACCCGCAACATCGCGCCATCGTCATCCTGCGCGACGGCATCGCCACTGCGACTGCGGTAGCGGACAGCGACCGCCGCGTCGTCGCGCTTGCGTCGGGGAGCCGCCGACAGTTCGCCGATTTCGTGCAGCACGGTGTGGAGCATATTCTCGGTGGCTTCGACCATCTGGTATTTCTGCTGTCGTTGTTGCTGCCCGCAGTGCTGGTGCGGCGGCATGGAGAATGGCATCCGTTGCAGAACCCGCGGCAGGGTTTCGCACAGATCCTCGTCATCGTCACCGCATTCACCGTGGCGCATTCGATCACGCTGAGCCTGTCGGCGTTGGGCTGGGTAGTGCCGGCATCGCGATGGATCGAGGCGGTGATCGCCGCCAGCGTGCTGATCGCAGCGCTGAACAATATCTGGCCGTGGGTCACGGCAAGGGTCTGGCCGATGGCTTTCGCTTTCGGCCTGATCCACGGCTTCGGGTTCGCCGGTGCCTTGAGCGAACTGGGACTGCCGCAGAGTGGGCGGCTGCTGTCGCTGCTGGGCTTCAATCTGGGTGTCGAACTGGGTCAGCTCGCTGTGGTGTGCGCGGCATTGCCATTGCTGTTTCTGCTGCGCGCAAAGCGCTGGTACTCCCAACGGCTGATGCCGCTGCTCTCATTGGGAATCTCACTGATGGCGATAGTCTGGCTGTGGCAGCGGCTGGTGGCCGATTGAGGGCACATCTCGAGCGCGCATTCCAGTCGCCATGCCGGGACGCAAGGTGCGATCGGGCGGAACCGCATGCAGCGGTTTCCACCATCATCCGATACCACCGTTCGCCGAACGGCGGGTTTCCGATCGCGAAGCTGGTCATCGTCATCTGCGGTTCCGCCCCATAAACCGAAGACGGCACCATCTGGATTGTGCCGCAGTCTAATCCGCGATTTCTGGGAAGACGTTTGAATTCAACGGTGCGTTGAAGCCGCTGCTGCGCTTTCAGGCTTAGTCCGCTGCACCCGGCTTATGACTTTCGTATAAGATTGCGGGGTTAATGACCCAGCCTCCGGTCTTGATGTTTCAATTGAATCGGTCATTTTCTTCAAATAGCTTGAAATGACTGGCGACTCGCAATCCCCTCATATTGCGCGGGCTTTAAATGCTCCCGTCGCCTTTATATAATTGCTTTACCTTAAATAAGGTTCTAATCCATGAAGCCTACCCTCGATTCAATCGCATCGGCCAAAGCGAAGCTGGCCGACGAAATCCGTGCGCTCGAACAACAGGAAGAAGCATTGCGCAAGGAGCAGGCGGCGGATGCGTTCACGCAGGTGATGAGCGTGCTGCATCTGTTCGGTCAGCATTTCGACAGCACCCAGAAGGCGCAGATCGCGGCGCAGGTGACGGCCGGTGCCAAGCCGCCCAAGAAGACTGCGGCGCAGAAGACCGAGCTGCCGCCCAAGTATTGGCTGCCGCACAACGGCGAGACGTGGTCGGGTCGCGGCCGGCCGCCGCGTTCGTTCACCGCCTGGGAAGGCACGGTGTCGCACAAGGAATGGAAGGCGCGGCACCCGAAGGAAAAGTTTCCGAAATTCCCCGGGTAATGCGGTAGCGCCTGCCTGGATAGCGGGTCCGAAAATCCATCGTTCCGAACGCGGGCATCGCCCGAAAAGGGACCTGATGATGGCGTAACGCCATGACAGCAGGTTCCTTTCTCCGCTCGCGGACGTTCGGGATGACGGCAGCGTGATCGCCATCGGTCGTGGCGTGCGCGCCACGGCAAGCCTCGCCTGACGGCACATCGAGGTGCGCTTGCGCTTGTCGCGTGTTGTGGCCGTTCTCGGCGGCCGACGTTTACAGCGCCCGCGCGCAAGGGCTGCAGGCAAGCATGTCGACTACTGTGTGCATGCGGGCCATGCAAATCGCCTGTGTGGTTGTCGGCCGATCGGGCGCGTTGCAGTCCCGCATCGCGTCCGACATGCAGAATGCATCGCTCGATCACTGCCGATCGGCCCTCAATGTCCAAAAGTGGCGCCTCTTTCGCAGGTGGGGTATTACTGCGCCAATGGCCGGGAATGATCGCTATGCAGATACTCTCGACCCGATCCTCCCGCTAACGACGCTGCCGGGCAGCGACCTGCAGCGCTGTCGCCTGGCCTGGCCCGCCGCCACTGTTGATGCATCACGTAGACAAGGAACTCCCATGACCCAGCTTCGCATCAGGCTCACCGCCAGCGACGACGATACGATGCAACTCATCAACCGGATCTCATCGGTGGAAGGCATCGAATCGGTCGAGGAAATCGACGATCTGATGCCGCATATGGACGATGAGGATTCCAGCTCGGCCGGGCTCTCCGACGATATCGGTCCAGGCACCCACCTGCTTCTGGTGCATGGCGAAAGCGACAGCGATGTGAAACTCGCGCTGGAAGTGGCTTTCGTCTCCGCCCGCGAAATGGGCATCGTGGTCGAACTTGTCGAAGACGACTGACATGTCGGCCGGCGGCGCCTCGCTCGGTTGCGACGTGCACGGCGCGCGACGGCCCTTGGGATCGCCGGAAGACCTACGCCAACCAGATGACGCCGCGGGTCATTCACGCGCGGCCGAATGTGGGATTCGAAGCATTCGCATATTTTCTGGACCACTGCCACGTTGACTGGGCGTACAGGCCGCATGTGGTCTGATCGCTCGCGCACGATCGAAATCATGATCGACGATTCTTCAACGCGTACCCATCCCGCACACCTGCGGTAGATACGATCCGCAGCAATCCCCAAGGAATATTCTCATGCAAAAAATTCTCCCAGGTACATGGATATTGGTCGCCAGTGGCGGCGAAGCGCGTCTTTTCCACAGCGAAGGGCAAAACGAAGCGTTCGCCCTGAAACAGGTGCAGCTGCTGCAACCCGAGAATCTGCTGGATGAGGGGCCCGCAGGTCATCGCCCTCCCGAATCGGATCCGCAGGGGACTGACGAAGCGACATTCGCCAAGCAACTCGCACATCGACTCAATGCCGCGGCACTCAGGAACGAATACGAATACCTTGTGCTGATGGCCGATCCGCAAACCCTTGGCCGGATGCGGCCGCAGTTGCACAAGGAGACCGCGCGCCGCATCGTCGTGGAAATCGCCAAGACATTCACCAATGCGCCCATTGAAGTCATCAGGGACGCACTGCTCAAAGCGTGAAAGTCTGGAAAGACGCGAATGGAGTTCGTAGAGCGGCCTTCAGGCCGGCCCAGTTAAAACCCGGTCGGCGACGACATCAGGGCCGTGCCCACGGCTGATGAAAAGGAAACGGTTGCGTGTCGGAAAGCAGCGGCCTGAAATCCGCTCTACGAAACAGGATCCGCCAAATGCAGAAAACCAGTCAGCGTCAGCTGACTGGCTTCAACGCTGACCCTGCTTTCCTTCAGCCCACCAGCAACCGGTTCATCCGCGCGATGAACGCAGTCGGGTCGTCCAGGCTGCCGCCTTCGGCCAGCATCGCCTGCTCGAACAGCAGCCCGGCGTAGTCTTCGACGCGCGCGGAATCGGTGTCTTCGGCCTGCAGGCGCTT
>JAYUUH010000388.1:0-10717 GCA_043754745.1 Lysobacter sp. | reverse complement strand
GCGCGATGAAGTCCATCACCACCACGACCACGATCAGCAACGAAGTGCCACCAAAGTAGAACGAGGTACCGAGTTCGGTCTGCATGAAGGTCGGCAGCAGACAGACGATCACCAGATAGATCGCACCGGCTGCCGTCAGGCGCGTCAGCACGGCATCGATGTAATCCGCCGTCGCCTTGCCCGGGCGGATGCCTGGAATCAGCGCGCCCGACTTCTTGAGGTTGTCAGCGGTCTCCTGCGAGTTGAACACCAGCGCGGTGTAGAAGAACGCGAAACCGATGATCAACGCAGCGAACAGGATCATGTACAGCGGCTCGCCCGGCGACAGTGCCTGTGCGACTTTCTGCAGGACGCTGACGTTGCCGCTGGCACTGAACCACGTCGACGCCGTGGCCGGGAACATGATGATCGACGACGCGAAGATCGCCGGGATCACGCCGGCCATGTTGAGCTTGAGCGGCAGAAACGAGGTCTGGTTCATGTACGCGTTGCGACCACCTTGGCGGCGCGCGTAATTCACCGTGATCCTGCGTTGCCCACGTTCGACGAACACCACGAAGTAGGTGAAGGCCATCACGATCACCAGAATCGCGATCACAGTGAGCGAACTCATATCGCCGTTGCGGGCCTGTTCGAGGGTGTTGAGCACCGCTCCGGGCAGACCAGCGACGATGCCGGCGAAAATGATCAGCGAGACACCGTTGCCGATGCCGCGTTCGGTAACCTGTTCGCCGAGCCACATGAGGAACATCGTGCCGGCTGTTAACGATACGACCGCCGTCAGGATGAAGCCCATGCCCGGCGAGTAGACCACCGGAATGCCATTGTTGGCGCCGGACGCTTGAAGCGCAGTCGCAATACCAGCGGCTTGGAACACCGCAAGTGGGATCGCGCCGATACGCGACCACTGGGTGATCCGACGTCGGCCGGACTCGCCCTCCTTCTGGATCGCTTTCAGGCTGGGCACGATCTGCACGAGCAACTGCACGATAATCGACGCCGAAATGTAAGGCACGACATTGAGCGCGAATAAGCTGAAACGTTCCAATGCACCGCCCGAGAACATGTTGAACATGTCCACGATGGTGCCTTCCTGGGACTTCATCAGCTCCAACATGGCCTCGGGATTCACGCCCGGCACCGGGATGTAGCAACCGATGCGATAGACGATCAGTGCCCCGACCACGAACAGCAGGCGCGAGCGGAGCTCGGTGAATTTACCGAGCCCGCCGCCGACGCCACCTATTGCATTCGCGCTTCGCGCCATGCCCGGATTACTCCTTGATTTCGAGCGGCTCGACGCTGCCGCCGGCAGCTTCGATCGCCGCCTTGGCGCCGGCAGTCGCCAGAAGCCCGTTCAGCACGAGCTTTTTGGTCAGCTCGCCTTTCTTCACGACCTTGACCTTCTTCGCGCTGCTCGGAATCAGCTTTGCGGCGCGCAGAACAGCGATATCGATCGTGCCTTCCAGCTTGTCCAGCTGGTAGAGCATCACTTCTGCGCTCTGCTTCGCCATCTTCGACCGGAAACCGATCTTCGGAAGACGGCGCTGCATGGGCATCTGGCCGCCTTCGAAGCCGGCCTTAATCTTACCTTTACCGGCGCGGGCGAACGAACCCTTGTGGCCGCGACCAGCGGTCTTGCCGAGGCCGGAACCGATACCACGACCGACGCGGGTGCGCTCTTTGCGAGCGCCATCTGCGGGCTTGAGTGTATTCAGACGCATGTGATTACTCCTCCACGCGAACGAGGTAGTGCAGCTGCGTGATTAGACCACGCACCTGCGGACTGTCCTTCAGTTCGCGCACATCATTCAGTTTGTTCAGGCCCAGCGCCTTGACCGAGAGACGGTGACGGGCTTGGGTGCCGCGCAGGCCTTTGACCAGGCGGACCTTGACGGTTCCATTGGAACCGGCGGTCTTGGTATCAGCCATGTTTGATCTCCTCAGCCTTCTTGCCGCGCTTTGCAGCGATGCGGGTCGGCGACTGCATGGATTCGAGGCCCTTCAGAGTAGCCCGGACCAGATTGATCGGGTTGCGCGAACCAGTAGCCTTGGCCAACACGTTCTTCACGCCGACCGCTTCGAGCACGGCGCGCATCGCGCCACCGGCGATCACGCCCGTACCTTCCGAAGCAGGCTGCATGTACACGTGCGCCGCACCATGGCCCGACTTGACCGCATGCCACAAGGTGCCGCCATTAAGATCGACGTTATTCATGTTTCTGCGGGCGTATTCCATCGACTTCTGGATCGCGACCGGCACTTCCCGTGCCTTGCCGTAGCCGAAACCGACTTTTCCGGAGCCATCGCCCACTACCGTCAGCGCGGTGAAGGTGAACTGGCGACCACCCTTGACGGTCTTGCTGACGCGATTGACCGCGATCAGCTTTTCAATCATGCCATCGTCGACTTCCTCGCGGTTGCGATCGCGGTCGCGTCCGCGCGATTCACGTTGTTCTGCCATTGCTTTATCTCGGTTGTTGAGGAATTTGCGGCGTGGCCGCTTATGGTTGTGATGTATTTCGGATGTTTCGCGCCGCCCGGAACCGGACGACGCGCCCGATGTGGCCTACATCGGCAGGTGGAACAACGGGTAGGGACAACACCCCACCCTTTCAACTCATGCTTAAAGCTGCATCGATTAGAACTGCAGACCGCCTTCTCGGGCGGCATCGGCAAGCGCCTTGATGCGGCCGTGGTAGCGGTAGCCGGAACGGTCGAAAGCGATCTTCTCGATGCCGGCAGCCTTAGCCTTCTCGGCGATCATGCGGCCCACCTTGGCGGCGGCCTCGCTGTTCTTCTTGCTTTTCAGGCCATCACCCACATCGGTCTGCATGGTGTTGGCGGCGGCCAACACTTTGGAGCCGTCGGCGGTGAATACCTGCGCGTACAGATGCTGGCCCGTGCGCAGCACGGTGAGGCGCGGCACACCGAGCACGCGAATGTGCGCACGCGTGGACTTGGCGCGGCGCAGACGGGCGGTGTTTTTGATACTGCTCATAGTCTTGATCCTTCGGAAGCGGATAGGCCCGATTAGGCCTTCTTGGCTTCTTTGCGAATGATGGTTTCGTCGGAGTACTTCACACCTTTGCCCTTGTAGGGTTCCGGCGGACGGAACGCGCGGATTTTCGCCGCGACTTCGCCAACGCGCTGCTTGTCGGCGCCCGAGACCAGGATTTCGGTCTGGGTCGGCGTCACGATGGTGATGCCTTCCGGCGCCGGGAACACGACGGGGTGCGAGAAACCGAGCGCAAGGTTCAGGTCATTGCCCTGCATCGAGGCGCGGTAACCGACGCCGACGAGATCCAGCTTGCGCTGGAAGCCTTCGCTGACGCCATGCACCATGTTGGCGATGATGGCGCGCAGGGTGCCTGTCAGGGGGAGCAGCGCATCGTCGTTGGCCGAAAGCAGCGCGGTGCCGTCTTCGATCTTCACTTCGATGCCGGCCGGCTTGGCGATCGACAGGGTGCCCTTCGGGCCCTTGACGCTCACATTGTCGGACTGGATGTTGAGTTCGACGCCCTTCGGGAGGGCGATCGGCTTTTTGGCGACACGAGACATGGGCGAGCTCTCCTTACGCCACGAAGCACAGGACTTCGCCGCCGACGCCATGCTGGCGCGCCTGCGTATCAGTCATGATGCCCTTGGAGGTTGAAATGATGGCGACACCGAGACCGCCGAGCACTTTCGGAAGCGCTTCTTTACCGCGGTACTGACGCAGGCCCGAACGCGACACTCGATGCAGCCGCTCGATGACCGGCTTGCCTTCGTAATACTTCAACACGATTTCCAGAGTCGCCTTGGCGCCTTCCTGGGTCACGCGAATGTCGCCGATGTAGCCTTCGTCCTTGAGAACGTTGGCAATCGCGATCTTGATCTTGGACGACGGCATTTTCACCGTCTGCTTGCCCACAGCGGCCGCATTTCTGATGCGGACCAGCATGTCGGCGATGGGATCAGTCATGCTCATTAGAGAGTCACCTTGATGAGTAGCACCGATATCCGCTTTCGCGAAATCTGTATGTGTTGGATGGTGGATCGGAATCCACCGGAAAATCCGGTCGCCCGGGATACGGCACCGTCGGAGACGGCTACAGGCCGGACGGGCCGGCCTGCGGAACAAAACTGAATGTAACAGCCGCCTAGTCTAGCAGCCCGGAGGGGCTGCTTACCAGCTTGCCTTGCGCAGACCCGGCACGTCGCCGCGCATGGTGGCTTCGCGAAGCTTGTTGCGGCCGAGACCGAACTTGCGGTAGACGCCACGCGGACGACCCGTCAAGGCGCAGCGCAGGGTCTGGCGGGACGGAGAAGAATCGCGCGGCAGCTTCTGCAGTTTCGCGGCGGCGACCATCTTCTCTTCAAAGTCGCCGTCCTGGCTGTTGATGATCTTCTTGAGAGCGTCGCGCTTGGCGGCGAATTTCTTCGCCAGCTTCTTCCGCTTGACTTCGCGGTTCACCATCGATGTTTTTGCCATGAATGCGTGTCCTGATGTCAGTTGCGGAACGGGAAGCGGAACGCTTCCAGCAAGGCCTTCGCTTCGGCGTCGGTCTTTGCGGTGGTGGTGATGGCGATATCCATACCGCGGATCGCGTCGACGGCGTCGAAGTCGATTTCCGGGAAGATCATCTGTTCCTTCACGCCCATGTTGTAGTTGCCGCGGCCGTCGAACGCACGAGCCGAGACACCGCGGAAGTCGCGGACGCGGGGCAGCGAGATATTCACCAGGCGATCGAGAAACTCGAACATCTTGGCGCGGCGCAAGGTGACCTTGCAGCCGATCGGCCAGCCGTCGCGGATCTTGAACGAGGCGACCGAGACGCGAGCCTTGGTGATGATCGGCTTCTGACCGGAGATCTTGGTCATGTCGGCGACCGCGTTCTCGAGCACTTTCTTGTTCGCGGCAGCTTCGCCGACGCCCATATTGAGCGTGATCTTGCTCAGCTTCGGCACCTGCATCGGATTGGTGTAGCCGAACTGCTTCATCAGCTTCGGCACCACTTCGTTCTTGTAGAACTCTTCCAAACGAGTCGTCATTTTTGCATTCCTCAGGCGTCGACCGCCTCACCGCTGGAGCGGAACACGCGCAATTTGCGTCCATCCTCCAGCTTTTTAATACCGATGCGCTCGCCCTTGCCGGAGGCAGGGTTGAGCAGCATGACGTTGGAAATATGGATCGAGGCTTCGCGCTCGATCACACCACCCGGCTGCCCGACCTGCGGGTTGGGCTTGGTATGGCGCTTGATGATGTTGATGTTGGCGACGACTACACGGTCGCCCCCAACGCTCACGACATCGCCCTGCTTGCCCTTGTCTTTGCCGGCAGTGACGACCACGCGGTCGCCTTTCTTGATTCGATTCATGTCTGTTCCTCCGCTCAGAGCACTTCAGGCGCGAGCGAGACGATCTTCATGAACTTCTCGGAACGCAGTTCGCGCGTCACCGGTCCGAAGATACGGGTACCGATCGGTTCATGCTTGTTGTTGAGCAGCACGGCGGCATTGGTGTCGAAGCGGATCAGCGAACCGTCGGCACGACGCACGCCCTTGCGGGTGCGCACCACGACGGCGTTGTACACCTCGCCCTTCTTGACCTTGCCGCGCGGGATGGCGTCCTTGATCGACACCTTGATGATGTCGCCGATGTGGGCGTAACGGCGCTTGGAGCCACCGAGCACCTTGATGCACATCACTTCTTTGGCGCCGGAGTTGTCTGCCACTTCGAGGTGGCTTTGCATCTGGATCATGGTGAGCCTCCTCGGTTATTCGGCTGCGCGTTCGACGATTTCGACGACGCGCCAGTTCTTGGTCTTGGACATCGGCGCGCACTCCGCCACGCGGACCACATCGCCTTCATTGCAGCTGTTTTCGGCGTCGTGGGCGTGCAGCTTGGTCGAACGGCGGATGTATTTGCCGTACAGCTCGTGTTTGACCTGACGTTCGACCAGCACGGTGACGGTTTTATCCATCTTGTTGCTGACCACGCGACCCTGGACCGTACGCTGCTTCTTTTCGGTATCCGGCTTCATTTCAGTATTCATGGCGTCAGTCCTTACTTCTTCTGACCGATCAACATGTTGACGCGGGCGATTTCACGGCGCACGCGACGAATGTCATGGGTCTTGGCGAGCTGGCCGGTAGCCTTCTGCATGCGGAGCGAGAAACGCTCCTTGTGCAGATCGAGCAGGTGGGTCTGGAGCTCTTCGGCCGACTTTGCACGGAGTTGTTTGAGTTCCATCAGCGCACCGTCCGGGTCACGAAAGTGGTGGTGACCGAGAGCTTGGCTGCGGCCAGGCGGAAGGCCTCGCGCGCAGTCGCCTCGTCGACGCCCTCGATCTCATAGATCATGCGGCCGGGCTGGATCTGGGCGACCCAGTACTCGACGCTGCCCTTGCCGGAGCCCATGCGGACTTCGATGGGCTTCTGCGTGATCGGCTTGTCGGGGAACACGCGGATCCACATCTTGCCGCCACGCTTGACGTAGCGGCTGATGGTGCGGCGCGCTGCCTCGATCTGGCGGGCGGTGAGACGGCCCGTCGCGGTCGACTTCAGGCCGTATTCGCCGAAGCTGACCTGATTGGCGCTCCAGCTCAGGCCTTCATTGCGGCCTTTGAAAACCTTGCGGTATTTGGTTCGCTTGGGTTGCAACATGATTAGTCCCTCGCCTCGCGATCACGACGCGGGCCACGCGGGCGGTCGCGATCATTGCGGTCGTTGCGATCGCCACGCTCGTTGCGCGGAGAATCGTCTTGCTTTTCCTGACCAACCTGGGAGAAATCGAAGATTTCGCCCTTGTAGATCCAGGTCTTGATGCCGATCACACCGTAGGTCGTGTGGGCTTCGGCGAAGCCGTAGTCGACGTCGGCGCGCAGGGTGTGCAACGGCACGCGGCCTTCGCGATACCACTCCGAGCGCGCGATTTCGGCGCCGTTGAGGCGACCGGCGACGTTGACCTTGATGCCGAGCGCGCCGAGGCGGATCGCGTTGCCAACCGCGCGCTTCATCGCACGGCGGAACATGATGCGGCGCTCAAGCTGCTGGGCGATCGATTCAGCCACCAGTTGGGCATCAAGTTCCGGCTTGCGGACTTCGGTGACGTTGATGTGCGCGGGAACGCCCATCAGGTAGCTGATTTCCTTACGCAGCTTCTCGATGTCCTCGCCGCGCTTGCCGATCACAACGCCCGGACGGGCGGTGTGGACGGTGACGCGCGCAGTCTTGGCGGGGCGCTCGATCAGGATCTTGCTGATCCCGGCGGCGGCCAGCTTCTTGCGCAGCATCTCGCGGACCCGGAGGTCGGCCGCGAGGTACTCGGCGAATTCCTTCTTACCCGCGTACCACTTCGAATTCCAGTCTTTGGAAATGCCGAGGCGGATACCGGTCGGATGTACTTTGTGGCCCATACTTATTTGCCCTCGCCCACGACCACAGTAATGTGGCTGGTGCGCTTCAGAATGCGGGTTCCGCGGCCTTTGGCGCGGGCCATGAAACGCTTCAGCATCGGACCTTCATCGACCATGATGGTCTTGACCTTAAGCAGATCGATGTCGGCGCCCTGGTTGTTCTCGGCATTGGCGATCGCCGATTCCACGACCTTGCGGATCATGGCAGCGGCTTTCTTGTCGGAAAACCTGAGCAGGTTCACAGCGCGCTCGGCCGAGAGACCACGGACCTGGTCGGCGACCAGACGGGCCTTCTGCGGGGAGATGCGGGCAGTGCGCAGGACCGCTCTCGCCTCGTTAGCATTTTTGATAGTGGCCATGTCTTACTTGCCCTTCTTGTCGCCGCCGTGACCTTTGAAGGTCCGGGTGAGCGCGAACTCGCCGAGCTTGTGACCGACCATGTTCTCGTTGACCAGCACCGGCACGTGATTCTTGCCGTTGTGCACGGCGATCGTGAACCCGATCATTTCCGGCAGGATGGTGGAACGACGCGACCAGGTTTTGATCGGCTTCTTGTTGTTGCCCGCGGTCTCCACCTTCTTGATGAGATGGTGGTCGATGAACGGACCCTTCTTGAGTGAACGTGCCATGGTCGATTAGCTCCTGCGGTCGCGCACGATGAATTTCTGCGTGCGCTTGTTCTTGCGGGTCTTGTAACCCTTGGTCGGGACGCCCCACGGGGTGACCGGATGCGGGTTACCCTGGCCGGCTTTCGCCTCACCACCACCGTGCGGATGGTCGACCGGGTTCATGGCCGCGCCGCGAACGGTCGGCTTGACGCCGCGCCAGCGCGAAGCACCGGCTTTGCCGAGCTTCTCAAGGTTGTGTTCGGTGTTGCCGACTTCACCGATGGTCGCGCGGCACTCGGATGGCACCTTACGCATTTCGCCCGAACGCAGGCGGAGCATCGCATAGATGCCTTCGCGGGCGACCAACTGCACGCCGGCACCGGCGGCGCGCGCGATCTGCGCACCCTTGCCCGGCTTCATCTCAATGCAATGCACCGTCGAACCGACCGGGATATTGCGCAGCGGCAAAGTGTTGCCGGGCTTGATCGGGGCATCGTTGCCCGCGATCACTTGGTCACCCGTCTTCAGGCCTTTCGGCGCGATGATGTAACGGCGCTCACCGTCGACATAGCACAGCAGCGCGATGTGCGCGGTGCGGTTCGGATCGTATTCGATCCGCTCGACCTTTGCCGGAATACCTTCCTTGTCGCGCTTGAAGTCGATGATGCGGTAGTGCTGTTTGTGACCGCCGCCGATGTGGCGGGTGGTGATGCGGCCGTGGTGGTTGCGACCACCGGTCTTGCTTTGGCTCTCGACCAGCGCGGCATGCGGGGCGCCTTTGTGCAGGCCCGGCGTGACCACGCGGACCGCGCTGCGGCGGCCTGGTGAAGTCGGTTTGAATGTCATCAATGGCATCGGTGATTCCTCAGACCTTGACCGTAGTAACGTCGATCGACTGGCCTTCGGCCAGCGTCACGTAGGCTTTGCGCCAGTCGCCACGGCGACCGTTACGGTTGCGGAACGCCTTGTTCTTGCCCTTCACATTGAGCACGTTGACCGACTGGACCTTCACGTCGAACAGCTTCTCGACGGCGATCTTGATGTCGGCCTTGGTGGCCGTAGTGGCGACTTCGAAGGCGTACTGATTGGAGGTTTCCTGCGCACGAACGGTCTTTTCAGACACGCGCGGCGCACGGATCACGCTATAGAGCTTGGCGTCGTTCATGCCAGCCACTCCTCGATCTTCTTGACCGCATCAGCGGTCATCAGGACGGTGTCAGCGCCGACCAGCGAGACCGGATCCAGACCTTGCACGTCGCGGACCTGCACGTACGGCAGATTGCGGGCGGACAGGAACAGATTTTCGGACGCGTCTTCGGTGACGATCAGCGGGCGCCTGCCGAGCTCGAAGCCCTTGAGCTTCTCGACCAGGCCGCTGGTCTTCGGGGTATCGATGTCGAACGACTCGACGATCGTGATCCGGCCCTGACGATTCAATTCGGACAGGATCGCGGCCATCGCGGCGCGATACATCTTGCGATTGACCTTCTGCGCGAAGCTGCGCGGCTTGGCCGCAAACGCGCGACCGCCGCCGACGAAGATCGGAGCCGTCAGCGCGCCATGTCGCGCACCGCCGCCCTTCTGCTTCTTCGACTTCTTGGTGGTGCCGTTGACTTCGGCGCGGGTCTTCTGCGCCTTGGTGCCCGAACGACCGGCGTTGCGATAGGCAACGACGACCTGATGGACCAGGTCTTCGCTGAATTCGCGCCCGAAGACGGTGTCGGAGACCGAGACGGTCTTGCTGCTGTTATTGATTGCGAGTTCCATTGTCGTCTCCCTTACTTCGTCGTCGGACGGACAATGACGTCGCCGCCCGGGGCGCCCGGGACCGCGCCCTTGATCGCAATCAGGCCGCGCTCGACGTCGACCTTGACCACTTCAAGCCGCTGCGTCGTCTGCTGCTCGGCGCCCATGTGGCCGGACATCTTTTTGCCCGGAAACACGCGGCCCGGCGTCTGACGCTGGCCGATGGAGCCCGGCGCACGGTGCGACAGCGAGTTGCCGTGCGTCGCGTCGCCCATTCTGAAATTCCAGCGCTTGATCGTGCCCTGGAAGCCCTTGCCCTTGGTGACACCCTGGACGTCGACGATCTGGCCGACCTCAAAGATGTCGGCCTTGATTTCGCCGCCCACCTGAAAATCGCCGATCTTGTCGGCTTCGACGCGCAGTTCCCACAAACCACGACCGGCTTCGACCTTCGCCTTAGCGAGGTGACCGGCTTCCGGCTTGTTGATCAGCGCGGCGCGCTTGACGCCGGCGGTGATCTGCACGGCGCTGTAACCGTCGATTTCCGGAGTCTTGATCTGGACGATGCGATTCGGCGTGGCTTCGATCAGGGTCACCGGAATGGACTTGCCGTCCTCGGTGAACAATCGGCTCATGCCGGCCTTGCGGCCGACGATGCCCAACGAATATTTCTTCGCGGTCATAGTGGCGGCCTCAAGTCAATTTGATCTGGACGTCGACGCCGGCCGCGAGCTCGAGCTTCATCAGCGCGTCCACGGTCTTGTCGTTGGGGTCGACGATATCGAGCACGCGCTTGTGCGTGCGGGTTTCGTACTGGTCGCGCGCGTCTTTGTCGACGTGCGGCGACACTAGGACGGTGTAGCGTTCGATCTTGGTCGGCAGCGGGATCGGGCCGCGCACTTGCGCGCCGGTCCGCTTCGCCGTCTCGACGATCTCACTGGCCGAACGGTCGATCAGACGATGA
>JAYUUH010000387.1:0-10739 GCA_043754745.1 Lysobacter sp. | reverse complement strand
GCTGGCACTTCGACATGCTCTTTGATTGATGCCAACAGCGCCTCAATCTCAGGATTACGCGCTCGCATCTCGATTTTTTGTTGCAAGGTTAGCTGTCGTCCTGTCCTATAGTCGTCCACCTTGAAGCCCTCAATCGTGGCTCCAGCGTCTGGAACTTGCGTTTCTAGATGATGGTGATCGGGGTAATTTGTGATGAACACAACTGCTGGTGGCAAGTCTGCCGCTTGATGTTGCCATTCAAATTTTCTTAGGGAACCGATGGCGATAGTGCGCCAATCATGTGGGCCACCTGCAACATAAGGGTAGGCCTCAGTGTTAAGGTCTACAAAGATCAATCGGCTATGCGGCGTATGTTTTCTTAGCGCATCGCTCACCAAGCCGACGAATTTTCCGAAACCCTGATTTGATTTCTTGGACATATTCTTATTTCTGATCTTGCATTCGACCCCAAAAGCCTTCCCGGTGGGCGGATAGGCCGCTGTGTATTCGACATGCGTTGTCCTACGGTCGGTTTCATCTTCCCATTTGAGCTCGAAACCAGCGCGCAGTAACATCGCCGCAACTCTAATCTCATAGCGCACCCCAATGAATTGATCGGGATTTTTCAATCGGCTAATGAGCGATTTTCGAAGTTCTGGGATCAGAGTCTGATCATCGTTGTGTTCTAGAGTGTAAAGATCGTATGACAACGTCAGAAAAGCATTGACTGCTCCGGTCATTGGGATGAGTCGCGTTTCCCCGGCCTTCAATTTCTCCGCTTTTGACAAGTCCAGTAACTTCTCATGCCAATGGAGGACAGGGTGACGGACGTGCGACTCTTCAAGCGCTTGCGCGTCAAACCATTCATGACCGAGCACATTGAAGATGTAGCTGTAAAGGAAGTCGTGAAAGGTTGGCCAAGCGCCCTCAAACTTGCGATAGCCAACGATCACATGCCGCTTATTATTGCCCTCCACAGCGATGATGGGCCGGCCCAATCCTTGCTGTCGTTCTCGTTGTATGCGATGAATCTCCGCTTGGGGCTGAGCCTCTGCCGCTCCAAGCGAGATCACTTCCTCATATTCGGCATTTGCTCCGCCGTGGCAGTGCTTGAACTTCTTGCCACTTCCGCAGACGCACGGGTCATTTCTGCCTAGTTTGGAAGACACCTGCGCTCCTAACTCTTGTTATCTATCCTGCCACATGCCTGCATTACTAATAGCGCTGCATATCCGCTAAGGCGAACGCTTCGCCTTCCACGCCGCCAACACCTCCGCCTCACGCTCCAGCTTGATCCCCGCTCGCGGGCCGGCCTTGCGGCGTTCCTCGGGCTGTGCCGCGAACCAGGCGAGCGTCGCGGCAGTGGTGTCGGCGATGCTGCGAAAGGTCAGGCCGGCGGCGATCGCTTTGGCGTTGCTGCGGGTGTGGAAGCCCGCCGAATCGCCGCCGCCCGGTACCCACACCGGCATGTCGCCCCACGGGGTGACGTTCTGCGCTTCGAGGACATCGGTCGGCACGAAGGTGAGCGTCGCGCCCTGCGTGGTGGAGGCGCGGATGCCGTACAGCAGCGCGGCCATGTCGAGGTCGTAATCCGGGCCGATGGCGTTGTAGATGCCGTGGGCGTGATTCTCGGCGAGGCGGATCATCCATTCGCCGAGGTCGCGCGCGTCGACGAACTTCACCAGGTCGCGGCCGTCGCCCGGGCACAGCACTTCGCCGCCGCGCGACAGCCGCAGCGGCCAGTAGGTGAAGCGGTCGGTGTCGTCGCCGGGGCCGACGATCAGGCCCGGCCGCACGATCGTGGTCTTGTCGCCGAAATGCTTGCGGGCTTCCGCTTCGGTCGCCGCCTTCAGGCCGGCGTACTTGTTCATGTCCGCGCGCAGGCTCGCCATGGTTTCTTTCAGCGGGTCGCCGTCGAACGCGGCCAGCGGCGCGGTTTCGTCGGTGCCGGGCGTCGCATTGTCGGCGTAGGCCGAGAGGCTGGAAATCATCGTGTACGCGCCGACATGGCCCTTCAACACCGCCGCCGCGTCGCGGATCCACGCCGGCACGCTGCTGGGGTTGTCGATCACCGCATCCCAACGCCGGCCCTTAGCGATTTCGGCGGCGATGGAAGCGTAGTCGTTCTTGTCGCGGTCGCCGAGCAGCTGCTGCACCTCGCCCGGCCATTCCGGCTGCTTGCGGCCGCGGTTGAAGATCGTGACCCGATGCCCGCGCGCCAGCGCGTAACGCACCTGGTGCGGGCCGGTGAGTCCGGTGCCGCCGAGGATCAGCAGGTCGAAAGGCGCTTCGCCCGGGCGCGGCTTGCCGAGCGGCTGCGGCGCGGGATCGCGCACGGCGGTTGCCTGCGCGGTGGCGCCCGCAGCGGCATGGGCGGCGACGGTGGCGGCCAGGCCCAGCGCGCCGAGCTTCAGGACATCGCGACGATCGAGATTCATGGGGCGCTCCGGCATCGGGTTCGCGCCATCGTTCTCCGAAACACGGACCGCAGCCCGTGCCGGAAGTCAGTGAACGTATCTTCGACCCGACATCGACCCCCGGGCCTACGACGCATACGCGAAGCCCCGGGACGTGCCCGGGGCTTCGTGAGGCCCTCCCTGGCCGGTCGCTGCCGGTCGTGCCGCCGCCGATGGGTAGGCGCGCGGCACGACGGGGGCATCAACCCAGGGTCAGCACCAGGCCGAGACGGCTGATCAGCGGGTTGATCGGCTGGAAGAACGTCACCGGTGACGCCACGCCGCAGTTGTTGTTGCTGCCGGACGGCAGCTGGCCGCCCGAGGTCACGCCCTGGGCCTGGCCCGAACCGGTGATCCAGGAACCGCCGGAATCGCCCTGACCGGCGCAGGCGGTGGACTGGGTCAGGCCGCTGACGGTGCCGGCGCCGTAGTTCGCGCTGACGCCCTTGCGGGTGACGGTGCCGCAGCGCCAGCCAGTGGTGCTGCCGGAACGGCAGATCGCCGCGCCGACCGCCGCTTCGGTGCGGCCGAGGACGCGCTGCACGGTGCCGTCGTACTTGCTCACTTGGCCGAGCAGGGTGTCGCTGCTGCGGACGCTGGCCCAGGCCATGTCGCCGCCGGGATAGTAGTGGCCCTGGACGGAACCGACGGTGGTGCCGGACAGGCCGACGCTGGTGCCGATGCCGCCGCAATGGCCGGCGGTAGCGAAGCCCTTGGCGCCGCTGCGGGTGGCCGAGAAACCGATCGAGCAACGACCGCCGCCCGAGGTGTAGGCGTTGCCGCCGATCACGCTCAGGAACGGGCTCGGCGCTTCCAGCGTGGACACTTCGAAGCGGACCATGCCGGCATCGATGCTGCTGAAGGCGACCAGATCAACCGCGTTCAGGGCATAACCCGGGGCGACGGTGACCACGACGCTGTTGGTCGGGACATCGATACCCCAGGAGTGGACGCCACCCAGCGGGGCTTTCTTCGACACGGCGGCGTGGACGCGATCCAGATCGGCGACAGCGTTTTCGAGCTGACGCATCGAATAGCGGTGCTGACGCAGCGCGACGCCGGCGACATTGCCGGCCTTGGCGGAACCGGTGGTGGCGGCGACATAGCTGAAGGTGCCGTCGGCGCCGCGCTCCAGCCAGCTGCCGGCGTAACGGTCGCCGAGCTGGCGGGCCACGCGGGCTTCGTTGGCGAACGCGGTGCGTTCCGCGGTGAAGTAGCGCGCCAGCTGCTGGTCGTTCATGCCGAGATCGCGCTTCATGGCGTCGGCGACGGTCTTGCTGAGGACGCTCTTGCCGAGCTCGGGCCGATCGGCGGCGGAGGCGCTGCCGATGGCGAACACGGCGGCGGCCAGCGACAGCGCGATGGCGGTGCGGCGGGCGGGACGGTGGGCTTGCGGATGGGACATTGAGATTCGCTCCATGATTGATGGATACATCGCTTGAAGATCGATAGGCGACCAAAAGGATGGAGGCTCGCTTCCTTGCCGGAACCGACCAGGCAGATACCGACCTGCGGCCGAGCGATCGCCATCGAAGGCGGGCGTGCGGCGGGAACCCTTTCCCGCGCTGCACCGACCGATCCTATACCGGCCGCGGACCGCACTCCGTGCAAGCGCTCTCAGAAATTTGTTTGCGGTTGCAGCATCCGCGTGCGACTGCGAAACGCGATTCGTGCGATGCATCTCAGAGCCTCGTCAGCAGGCGCACCGGTCCGTGCCCTTTGCCTCATCCGCCCGGACTCGAGACCGCAGCGGCCCCGGACCGACCCCGGCACAGGTCGATGGCCTCAGCGGCGGCGCGCGCGCGATGCGGGCGCCGCAGAAGCAGCGGAAAGTCCGGCCATCATCGCGATCAGCTTGGTCTTGCGCGCATGCTTCGATCGCAGCTCGGCCAGATGTTCATCGACCTTGCCCACGACCTCCGGATGCGCATGCGCGATGCGGGTCATCCGTTTCATCCGTTCGACGACTTCGGCATATCGACTGCTGTAGGTCCTTTCGAGACCGTCGTCGATCAAGATCTTCAGCACGCGCACGGCCTCCAGCGGTCGCGTGCGTTCGAGCATCGGCAACAGGGCCGACCAGATATGCAAAGGCAACTGCTGACCTTCGGCCAAGGCCCACGCACCTTCGCCGTCCTCGTCGATCAGCTTGAGTTCTATCCGCAGGCCCAGTCGTGCTTCGGCCGATAGTCGATTCCGGTTCGCGATGTCAGCATCGATCCGTTCGCGCAGCGACGGCCAATCGCCGTACGTCTTCGCCGCTTTGCGCAGCATGGCGTAGCGTTCGTGCGAGGGATGACGGTCGAAGGCCGTCGACAACAGCGCGATCGCTTCCTGCGCGAATCCGTCGGCGCAATAGGCTTCCGCCAGCCGATCGTGCAGTCTGAATTCGTCCGGCACGCGCTTGATGCCGCGCTCCAGCCATTCGATGCCCTGCCGCGTGCGCCCATGCGCCAGGCACAGCTCCGCCAGCGTCAGATAGTCGTGGCCGCTCACGAGTGTGCGCTGTTTGAGCGCGATCAACGCCTCAAGATCGCCGCACGCTTCCAGCACGTCCTCCAGGATCCGCTGCGCGTGCCGATGCTCGCGGCCTCCGAGGCCCCAACGTTCTTCCGGTATCGGCAGCGACGCCAATCGTTTCTCGGCCAAGGCCCGAAGAGCCGCCATGCCTTTCGGCCCCAGCGCGGGCGCCAACGACGCCAACGGATGCAGGCTGGCCCAATCGTCGATCGCGAGCACCGCGAAAACTTCCTTCGCCAGGGCGGGCGCCGGCGCGGTGAACGTCTGCGCATGCGCCAGGATGCGCAGACCGACGCGCCGCCCGATGTCGCCGATCGATCCGCTGGAGTCGTCGACCCGCTCGTAGATCGACAACAACCTCTTCAAGGCGAACAGCATCAACGACAGTGTTTCTCCCGGCTCCCGCGTCGCCTGCGCATCGAACAGATCGAACAGCGCTTCCAGGCGGCGGGCGTACTGTCGGGTTCTTTGCCAATCCATGAAGCGCGGACTGCCGATCAGCGTCTTCACCGCATCGCGCTGCGCGCCGGCCGACGCCGTCGCTGCCCGCGCCCGCGCCACCAGGGCGCGCCACTGATCGCTGTCCTGCGCAGCTTGCCGGATCAACAATTCCACCAGCCGCGCCTGCGGCAGACCCGACAGCCATTGCGCAAGCAGGGTGTCGTCGTCGACCGGCATGGCCTGGCTGGAAGGCGGCGCCGTCGGGTGGCAGTCCTTCGCTACCGTCGTATGCCCCCGACCGACCGCGACCCCGCTCGCTTCCCGCTGTTCACCCGCCGCCGACGCCAGGATCGCCAAGCCCAGCGCCACCTGATGCTTGCAGAACCCGTCGTCCGCCGCGGGGCAATCGCAGTCGCCGTCCAGACCGCCGTTCCAGCCCAGTCTGGTCCGATAGGCCTGGGTTCCCATGATCGTCGCGTGGTAGCTGCCGGCACGCAGTTCGACTTCATCCACGGCGCCCGCGTCGAAGTAGTGCTGCCCGCGCTGAAACGCGCGGTCGCCGGCGAGTTCGAGCAGATCGCTTTTCTGAAACGTAAACATCATGGGCGAGCCTTCATCGGCGGGGGATGGGCGTCATTGTCCCAAAGACCACGCAAGCGATGCGAAAAGCTGTGGCATATAGGCGCAGGCGCCCGGATCGGTCCATGCCCTTCCCCCCACCCCGGCTAGCCGCGACAATGGCGGTCTTGGCCGGCGCTGCTGCCGGCCTTCATGGAGACCATGTAAATGGCTGATTTCACCCCTGCGGCGCCGGCGAATGGCGCCAGGATCACCAAATCCCCGACCGGACTGAACGTTCCGGATCGGCCGATCATACCCTTCATCGAAGGCGACGGCACCGGCCCCGACATCTGGCGCGCCAGCGTCCGCGTGCTCGACGCCGCGGTGGCCAAGGCCTACGGCGGCCAGCGCAAGCTGGAGTGGATGGAAGTGCTGGCCGGCGAGAAAGCCTTCAACGCCACCGGCAACTGGCTGCCCGACGCCACCGTCGAGGCCTGCCGCGAATACCTGGTCAGCATCAAGGGTCCGCTGACCACGCCTGTCGGCGGCGGTATCCGCTCGCTCAACGTCGCGCTGCGGCAGATGCTGGATCTGTACGTCTGCCTGCGCCCGGTGCGCTGGTTCGAGGGCGTGCCCTCGCCGGTGAAGAAGCCCGGCGACGTGGACATGGTGATCTTCCGCGAGAACACCGAGGACATCTACGCCGGTATCGAGTTCGAACCCGGTTCGGCCGACGCGCAGAAGGTGCTGGATTTCCTGCAGAAGGAATTCCCCAAGGGTTTCGACAAGATCCGCTTCGGCACCCAGGACAAGGTGACGGCGTGGGATCGCGAACTGGAAGCGATCGGCATGCCCGCGCGCAGCGGCAAGGTCGAAGTCGGCGTCGGCATCAAGCCGGTCAGCTGGCAGGGCACCGAACGTCTGGTGCACAGCGCGATTGGCTATGCGGTCGCGAACAAGCGCAAGTCGGTGACCCTGGTCCACAAGGGCAACATCATGAAGTTCACCGAGGGCGCGTTCCGCGACTTCGGCTATAAGGTCGCGCGCGATTACTTCGGCGCGGTCGAACTCGACGGCGGCCCGTGGCACGTGATCCCGGAAGGCAAACCGGGCGCCGGCCTGATCATCAAGGACGCCATCGCCGATGCGTTCCTGCAGCAGATCCTGCTGCGTCCGCGCGAATACGACGTGTCCGCCACGCTCAACCTCAACGGCGACTACCTGTCCGACGCGCTGGCCGCACAGGTCGGCGGCATCGGCATCGCCCCGGGCGCGAACATCAACTACGTCACCGGCCACGCCGTGTTCGAAGCGACCCACGGCACCGCGCCGAAGTACGCCGATCTGGACAAGGTGAACCCGGGTTCGGTCATCCTGTCCGGCGAAATGATGCTGCGTTACATGGGCTGGACCGAAGCCGCCGACGCGATCATCAAGGCGATGGACGGCGCGATCGGCATCAAGCGCGTCACCTACGACTTCGCCCGGCTGATGGAAGGCGCCACCGAAGTGAAGTGCAGCGAGTTCGCGGACGAGATCATCAAGCATCTCTGACGCCACCCGCGTTCGCGTGCAAAAAGCCCGGCGAAAGCCGGGTTTTTTGCATCAGGGCGGCGCGACGGCCAGCGCGGCCGCTGCGTTCGCGCCGCCACGATGCGGATGCACTAACGTATCGCCTCACGCATCGCCAAAAATGACGTCCATGGAAGCACAGCAGGTTGTTTTCCTCCTCATCCTGACCGGCACGCTGGCGCTGTTCGTCAGCGAGAAATTGCGCGTGGACGTGGTGGCGATGCTGGCCCTGCTGGCGTTGACCCTGACCGGAATCCTCACGCCGAAGGAAGCGCTGTCCGGGTTTTCCAGCGAGCCGGCGATCATCGTGGCGGCCGTGTTCGTGCTGTCGGCCGGATTGTCTGCCACCGGCATCACCGACCGCATCGGCGCGGGCATCGCGCGCGCGGCCGGGGGCAGCGAGTGGCGGACCATCGCGGTGGTGATGCCCGCGACCGCCGCGCTTGCGGCGTTCTCGCATCACCTGATGGTCACCGCGATGATGTTACCGATCCTGATGCGGCTGGCCCGCGAACAGAAGCTGGCGACCTCCCGGCTGCTGATGCCGATGTCGCTGGCGGCATCGCTGGGCACAACGCTGACGCTGATCAGCGCGCCCGCTTTCCTGTTGGCCAACGATCTGCTGGAGCGCGACGGCCAGCAGTCGCTGGACATCTTCTCCATCACGCCCATCGGCGCGGCGCTGGTGCTGCTGGGGACCGTCTACATGCTGCTCGGCCGCTGGCTGGTGCCCAAGCGCAGCGGCGAATCCGGCCAAGCCGACTATCTGCGTCTGGAGCGCTACTACACCGAGCTGGTGGTAGAAGCCGGATCGCCGTGGATCGGCAAGACGCGCGCGTCCTTCGAAAAGAAGTTCGGCGACCGCCTTCAGGTGGTGGACTGGCTGCGCCACGGCGTGCGCCGCAAGCAACAGCACAGCGACAGCCCGTTCCTGGCCGGCGACGTGCTGCTGGTGCGCGCATCGCCGGACGAGATCGCCTCGATCAAGGACGAACCCGGCCTGGCGCTGCATGCCGTGGCCAAGTACGGCGAAAAGCCCGCCGAAGGCTACAAGCCCGAACTGCTGGGCGAAGAACAGCTGGTGCAGGCGGTCGTGGCGCCGCGTTCGGAATTCGCCGGCCGCAGCGTGGCCAACGTCGACTTCCTGCGCAATCTCGGCGTGGTGGTGGTGGGCCTGTGGCGCAAGGAAGGCTGGCTGCACGGCGAACTGGCCGAGATGCCGCTGCAGGAAGGCGACCTGCTGGTGCTGTGGGGCCGGCAGCAGAATTTCGAGCAGCTGGCCGCGCATCACGGCTTCCTGCTGCTGATGCCGTTCGACGGGCAGAAGAAGACCCGCAGCCGCGCACCGCTCGCGCTGCTGATCATGGCCGCCGCGATCATCGCTTCCGCCACCGAACTGCTGCAACCACAGATCGCGTTCCTGGCGGGCGCGGTGGCCATGGTGCTCACCCGCTGCGTCGGCGTGGAGCAGGCCTACCGGCAGATCGACGTGCGCATTTTCGTGATGATCGCCGGCGTAATTCCGCTGGGCATCGCGATGGAGCGCACCGGTACCGCAGGCATGCTGGCCGCCTTCCTGCTGGAGCACGCCTCGCACTGGTCGCCGCTGACGCTGCTGCTGGTGATGTTCGGCGCCGCCGCGCTGCTGACCCAGATCCTCTCCGACGCGGCCACCACGGTGCTGCTGTGCCCGATCGCGCTGGCGTTGGCCGAAGGCCTGGGCCTGCCGCCGGTGCCCTTCGTCGTATGCACGGCGATGGGCGCGGTCGCGTCGTTCCTGACCCCCATCGGCCACCACGGCAACCTGCTGATCCTCAACCCCGGCCAGTACACCTTCGGCGATTTCCTGCGCGTGGGTGTGCCATTGACGGTGTTGATCGCCATCACGACGGCCTGGATGGCGCGATGGATGTGGTTGGGTGGGCCGTTGTTGCCGGGTGGGGCTGGGGTGCAGGGGTAGGGTGGGCCCTTGGCCCACCATCACCATGCGTCCGTTGTCGCAAGCAATGATCGAAGCAAATCTTCGTAAGAAAGCCAATCGTCGTGATTTTCGAATGCAGTGATGGCGGGCCAGGGGCCCACCCTACGGCCCTTGTTTGGCGATGATCGGTGCTGATGTCGAGGACCTGTCGGATGTTTTCTTGATAGCCACTATCCGATATCGGCCCGGAGCAGACTTTCGTAGGCGCACAAGCGAGGCGTTATGCGCTTTGAAGCCAAACGATGCCATGCGCTTTAAAGAAGGCGCATGACGCTTCGCTTGTGCGCCCTACAAGACGTTATCCGGCTTACGCCCTTACCAAGCAGCCTCAGCGTATCGCCAGGTGAGACGCCTATTGATACACTGCAGTGGGAAGTCAGACGCCGGCTATCGGCCGCCGCTCTTCTAAGGGAGTCACCGTCATGGCCAGTGCAGAACAACTTAAAGCGCTTCTGCGTTCGCACATCGAAGGCGACGATAGTCAGTTCTATTCGATTGCCATGCAACTTGCTGCGCATGAGGCCAAGTTGGGGCATGGGAAGCTTGCCGAAGAATTGCGAGCTTTGATTGATAAGGCAAAATCCATTAGCAATCCGTTCGCGGGTCGCTCAGTTTCCCTCACGTCAATTGCACAGCCGAAGGGCGAATTATCATCGCTGCTGACGGCGAGCTTTCCGAGATTTCTGCTGTCTGACCTAGTATTGACTCCAGACCTAAGTGCTCAGCTCGAGAAGACCATCCGCGAGCAGCGGCAGTTTGCAAAAATTCGCGAGCATGGGCTTGGGCCACGGCGCAAGCTATTGCTCGTTGGGCCTCCTGGCACAGGCAAGACCATGACGGCCGCTGTTTTGGCCGGAGAGCTTGGACTGCCACTTTTCAATGTTCGCCTTGACGCTCTGATGTCGAAGTACCTTGGCGAAAGCGCTTCAAAACTGAGACTCATATTCGACGCGGTCAGCAGCCATCGCGGCGTCTATCTCTTTGATGAGTTCGACGCCGTAGCTTCACAACGAGGCTTGGGCAACGACGTTGGCGAAATACGGCGCGTGCTCAACAGCTTTCTGCAATTGATGGAGCACGACCACTCAAATAGCGTCATCGTTGCGGCAACGAATCACCCAGAGTTGCTCGACCGCGCCGTCTTTAGGCGGTTTGATGATGTTTTGGAGTACACAAGCCCTGGAGAAGACCAGGTCAAGAAGGTATTAGGTGCACGCCTAGGGGCGTTT
>JAYUUH010000386.1:0-10768 GCA_043754745.1 Lysobacter sp. | reverse complement strand
AGGAATTGTAGATTGGATACATACGATATCTGGAGAAATTGGCGGCCTGACATATATCGCATTATTGTAATACCCGCCGCATGCCGGGCTATATGTATAGCTTTCAATCACCCAATTCGTCGGAACGGTTTGCCAAACGCAGATAAGCGTAGGTGCGACACTCGCGACTTGGGCTGCCGCGCGCGACTGCGATGGCACGCCAGGCGATTGAGCGTTCACGCTGAAGACGAAAAATGCCGAAAACATTAATCCTGAGAAAAAAGATTTCATTTTCATTACTCCTTATTAAATTCGTTGGTTAGCGAATTTCAGTGCGCAGCCCATCCATTGGGAAATTTTGCAGACCGCGGGAGGACATTCGCAACCTGCCCAACAAGCCTATCAAATCGATTCAATCCATAGGTTAAAAATTATTTGAATACCATGAATCTTGGAGAAGCCGTCACAATATGAATTTTTCACTACTGAAATGTTTCATATGACAGAGTGGTTGCATCTATCGGCGCTAGCCGAAGCTTCGCTACGCTAATCAGTTAATTTCTCACGTAACGCCGCCAGTGGAAACCGCATCCAGATCATCGCGTACACGCCTAGCCTGACCAGCACACTGCGTCGACGTGCCTCGAACTTGCGAAAGTAACGGGAGAGTCCGCGATGTTTATTCCATTCCACGAACACTGGCCGCGAGCGGCTGGACACGCCGCGCACATGGACGACGCGCAGATTATTGGCGACCGCGATAAACGCACCGGCTTCGCGCGCGCGGCGGCAGAGATCGAGATCTTCCGCATGCAGCCGATACCCTTGATCGAAGCCTTCGATGCGTTTGAACAATGTGCGCGGCATGAACATCAGTGCACCGGAGATTGCCGGCACAACCTGCAGCGTTTGCGTATCGTCTACATCGATAGCTAGCTTGCGCGCCTCCGCACTGCGCAGCATCGCCGCGAAATCGGGGTCGCGGCGACGCGCGGCGCCATCGCGCACGCCGGCCTCATCGACCAGATCGGCGCCGAGCAACGCTTCGCGCGCACAGGCCTGCGCATGCGCGCGCATGCGCGCGAGCGTGTCGCGCTCGACCATGCAATCCGGATTGACGAACGCGAGCCACGGCGCATCGCTGTCGTCCGTGCCCTGATTGCAGCCGGTGCCGAAACCGGGGTTGTCGGGGTTCGCGATGAAGCGCACGCGCGCATCGGCGAGCGCGTGGCGCTGCACGATTTCCAGAGTGCCGTCGGTGGAGGCATTGTCGACCACGCGGATCTGCACCACACCTTCGGCCGCGCGCAATCGCGTCAGACACTCGGCGATGGTTTCGGCGCTCTGGTAGGTCACGACGATGGCGGCGATGCCGGAAGCGAAAATCTGCGGGTCTGCGGACATACGTCAGCACCGTCCGACTGTCTGCGGGCAACAGGATACGCATCGTTTTGCGTATGGACTCCGGGCCAAGAGCAAATCCCCCCTGCCCCTCTTTTTCAAAGGGGGGAACGCCTTTTGTCCATTTTCCAAAAAAAGGAGAGCCTTTCGCCCCCTTTGGAAGCGGAGAGCCTTTCGCCCCCTTTGAAAAAAGGGGTCGGCGTCCGCGTCGCGGACGACGGGGGGATTTGCTTTTGCGGTCAGCGGCTTCATGCGCCGGAATCACCGATGGTTCCGATGCCCATCGCATCCGGCCCTGATCTCTCACCTGCAAACAGATCCGGCTGCGTGCGCAGCTCGGCGCTTTCCAGCGGCGCGCTGTCGAACGGCATGCTGTCATAGGCATGCGACAGCGCCGCGCGGAGCGCATGCAAGGGATCGTGCATCAGGAACTGCGCCAGGCGCGCGTGCCAGGCGGGCCAGCGCACGCCGAGGGTTTCGATGTCGTCGCCCAGCGGCACGCCCTCGCCGCTGCGGGCGACGAACGCGGTCTCGCACAGGGCATTACGCCAGCCGAGTCCGGCCATGCGCAGCGACAGGTCGATCAGCGCAGCGTACGACGAGGCATAGCTCGCGGTATCGAGGCCGCCGGCCTTGCGACGCGCGCTGCCGCGCAGGAACAGCGCGTGATTCACCGCCGCCGGCAATTCGGGATGATGCGGCGGCAGCGACGCCGCGGCGCGCGCCAGCCGCGCGGGCTCGTCGGGCACCGGCATCACTTCGCCCACGCGCGGCCACGATGCGGTTTCCCCGGCGTTGCACCAGGGCGTCGCGGTGGCGATGGCGGGATCGCGCGCGGCGCAGGCCACGAGCTGCGCGGCCCAGCCCGGAAACGGCACCGCGTCGCTGGCGAGCACCAGCACGTCGGCGTCGGCGCAGGCCTTAAGCATGTCGTCGAGATGCGCGGCTTCGCCGATGGGTCGCGGCCGCCGCGTGTAGTCCGCCTGCAGCGTCGTGCGTGCGAGCCAGCGTTCGATGATGGCCAGGCCGCGCGGACCGGCCTGGGTATCGTCGGCCAGCCACACGCGCGTGTCGGCAGGTGTGCCGGCGTCGAGGGCGGCGAGGCAGGCGTCGAGGGCGTCGTCGTCGACGCCCACCGGTACCAGGATGACGGGCAGCGTGCTGTTGGGCAGCGCGGTCACTGCCGTGGCATTCAGCGGTGCGGCTGCGCCGGCAGCGCGCGCAGCTTGCCCGGCGGCGGCAGCGGCTCCATCGCGCGGAAACGGCGCGAATAATCGTCGGTGTAATCGCGCAGCCCCTGCTGGTCGCGCACGACGGTCGGGGTGATCAGGATGATGATTTCGGTCCGGCGCTTGTTATTGGTTTGGGTGCCGAACAGGGCGCCGACCACCGGCAACCGGGTCAGGCCCGGCAGCCCGCGGGAGCCCTTGGTGTCGTTGTCGGTGATCAGGCCGGCCAACAGCACGGTGTCGCCGCTCTGGGACACCGCGCTGGTTTTCAACCGGCTGGTGCTGATGGTGCGGTTGCCGTTGGCATCGGGCGCGCCGGACGGCGAGCTGATTTCCTGCACCACTTCGATGAACACCACGCCGTCCTGGGTCACGCGCGGGCGGACCTTCAGGATCGTGCCGGTGTCGAGGTATTGCACCTGACTGACGCTGCCGCTGCCGCCGAGGATCGGGTTGACCGAGGTCGACACCACCGGGATCCGGTCGCCGACGTTGAGGGTCGCCTCCTGATTGTTGCGGACCAGGATCGATGGCGTCTGCAACAGCTTCACGTCGGTGATGCTGTCGAGCGCACGGATCACCGCTGCGGCGTCGTTCTTGATCAGCGTCCAGGCCAAGCCCGCACCGCTCCTGCCGCCGATGCTGGCGCCCAGGGTGCTCCACTTGCTGGGCGTGCCCAGGCCCGGCGAGGTCACGTCCGGCAGGCCATTCTCGGTCGTCGCGTTTTCCAGGAACCAGCTCACGCCGTATTCCAGTTCGCCCGACAGGGTGACCTGGGCGACCTGTGCTTCGATGTGCACCTGCAGCGGCAGCACGTCGAGTTTCTCGATCACGTCGAGGATCGAGCGCCAGGCGGAGGCGGTAGAGCGCACCAGCAGGGTGTTGTTCTCTTCGATCGCCGACACCGCGACCTTGTCGCCGCCGACTTCCAGCACGACGCTGCCGCTGCCGCCGCTCTGGTTCTGGCTGAGCGAAAGCGAGCCGCCGCCCAGGCCGCCGGAGCCGCTACCGCTGCCGGAGCCGCCGCCGAGGTCGCCGCCATCCTTGCCGCCGTCCGAACCGCCGCCGATGGTGTTCATCTGGCCGCCCGGGATCAGCGAATAATTGCCGCCGTCGTTGCCGCCGCCGCGATTGCCGCCGCTGCCGCCGAATACTTCGCTGAGCCGCGCGCCGATTTCCTTGGCGGTGATGTATTTCAGTTCGTACGAATACAGTTTCATGCCCTCGCCGGCGCCGTCGATGCGCTCGATCCACTCCTCGATATCGTCGAGGTAGTCGGCCTGCGAAGTGATCGCCAGCACCGCGTTGGCGCCATCCAGCGGCATGAAGCGGAACATGCCGGCGACCGGCGATTTGCTCTGCTCGCCGAAGACTTTTTCCAGATCTTGCACGACCTTGTTGGCCTTGCTGGACTGCAGCGGATAGACGCCGACCGACATGCTGGACATCCAGTCGACGTCGAAGATCTCGATGGTGCGCAGGTAGCTTTCCAGCTCGGCGCGGGTGCCGGCGATGGTCAACAGGTTGCGTCCGGCGTCGACGGTGACGATGGCGTTGGGACGCGCGTAGGGCTTGAGCAGTTTCTCCATCTCGGTGGCCGAGACGTAACGCAGCGGCACGACCCGCGATTCGAAGCCGCGGGCACTCTGCGGCGAACCGGTCCGCGGGGTGACGACGCCGGTGCCCAGCGCCTGGTCGGCCGGGACGATGCTGTAGCGCCCGTCGCTGTAGATCATCCGCGCGTTGTTCCAGCCGAGGATCATCTCCAGCACCGACAGCGCCTGCGCGGAACCGACCGCCTGGGGCGTGGAATAGGTGACGGTGCCCTGCACGTTCGGGGCGATGGTGTAGTTCTGGCCCAGCATGTCGCCGAGGATCGCCTTGACCACCGCGTGCAGCGATTCGCCTTCGAAGTTGAAGCGCGCTTCGCCGCTGGTCGCGCCGATGTCCGGCAGCGGCGCGCTGGCGGCGGCGGCATTGATCACCCGGCCGTTGCCGCGGCGGATTCGCGGGCGCGGGCGGCCGTTTTCGACGTCGTCCACGCCTGGCAGCGGCTCGGTGGTCACGGCTCCGCCGGCCTGCGTCCGGCTGCCCTGCGTCTGGCTGTTTCCCGGCTTGCCCTCGTCGCGCTTGATCTGCGGCTGTGCACCGGTGGCGCAGGCCGCCAGCATCGTGCTGAGCGCGGCGGCGAAGAAAACGTAGGCAGTGGATCGCGGATTCATCATCGAATTCTCAAAGGGTGTGTCCCGGCGCAAGGCCGGCGTACTGCGCTGCATGGATGGGCCGCCGCTGGAGTCGGTCGCGGCGCGCATGGGTTCGCGCGCAGGCCGCCGCGACGGTCGCGGCGGAAAGGATGGCGCCGGAGGGTCTGTTCATGGCCGGATCCTCATGGCGTTTGTCCGGGATTTTGTCCCGGGGCACTGGAGTTCTGCGCTTCCTGCGCGGTCTGCTGGCGGATCTGTGCGCGGCGCGCTTCGATGCGTTTACGGATCGCGTCCAACTGCGCTTCGGTCGACACGTTGCCGCCGCTGCTGGCGACAGGCAGCGCGGGCTGCGGAACCGGCTGCGGCGCATCCGGCGGCGACGGCTGTACGACGCCGCCCGGACCCGGCAGGGTTTCATTGATCACCGCAGTCGGCGCAGGGCCGGTCGGCGCGGCCCCGCCGACACCGTTGAACACCCGCAACTCCAGGGTTTTTTCGCCCTCCGGGCCACGGAACACCGCGCTGCGCGGCTGCAGCGAGGCAAGGCTCCACTGCGGCGCGGTCTCGACCGCATCGCCGACCTTCACCCGCACCGACTGCGCGCCGTCGGCCGGCGGCTTGAGGATCGCCAGTTGCACGCTCGACGAAATCAGCACGCTAGTCAGCACGTAATCGAAGGTATTGACCGGCGCGGCTTCGCCGTTGCCCTCGATGGTGAACGGCTGCGGCTTGCGGTTCTCGGAGAAGATCGGGCGCTGGCCGATCTCGACGTATTGCGCCTGCACGCCGGGGCGGTCGGCGCGCGGGATGGCGGTCGATGGCAGGCGCTGCTGCGCGGTATCCTCCGGCGCCTGGCCCAGGCGCGACCCCAGACCCAGCAGCGAGAAGGTCCACAGACAGACCGCCCAGCCGGCGACGCCAGCCAGCAGCCAAGTCTTGGGGCTGAGACTATCGACGCGCATCGGCGGCGCCTCCTGCGGGGGGCGAGACATAGCCGTACAGGTCGAAACTCACGTCCAGACCGCCGCTGGTGGGCGCCTGCTCCGGCGTGAAATAGAAGCGCTGCGCGGTAATGTTGAGGTTGTCCACGAACAGGCGCGGCGAGCCGCTTTCCAGAGAATGCAGCACGGAGGCCAGTTCCGGCGTACCGCAGCGCAGACGCACCTGCACCACTGCGCGCGGGAACCGCTCCTTGCGGGGTTCGGTGATCGGCGAGCGGGTCTGGATCGCGCAACTGCGGTTCTTCGGGCTGGCTTCCAGCACCGCGGTATCCAGGCGCTGGATCAGTCCGGCGGTGGCCTGTTCGGTGGTGCGCTCGGCCATGAAACCAGGCACGCGTGCCGCCTGTTCGCGGACCGTGGCGAGGCGTTTGCGGATCTCCGGCGCCTGCGCCAGCGTGGCGCGGGCGCGGGCATCGCGCGCCTGCAGGCCGTCGATGCGGTCCTGCAGCTCGAGCATGGGCACCGTCCACCACGTATGGATCAGCAGGAAATAGGCGACCAGCAGCGCGCCGGCCAACAGGCCGAGGGCGATCCAACGTTCACGGGCGGTCACCGCCGTCATGCCGGGCGTCATGGTTCGCGCGCCGCGTTGCGGGCGCCCTGCCGTGCGGGCTTGTCGCCCGCGGCGGGCACGATCGTGAGTTCGGCCGACAGATTGAAGCGGTCCTTGCCCTTGCTGGGATCGGGCATGAGGGCGCCGGTCAGATTCATCGAATGCCACAATTTGGAACCCTGCAGGCGCTCGACCAGGCGCGGCGCCTCCGAACTGAGCCCGACGATCAGGATCCGCTCGCCCTCGATGCTCACCCGTTCGATGTAGGTGCTGTCGGGCAGCCGGCGACTGAGTTCGTCCAGCACCTCGACCGTGCTGGGGCGACCGTTGCGGGTCTGCTGCAGGAAGCGCAGGCCTTCGACCTGATCCACAAGCTGTTTCTTCTCCGCCGAGACCCTCGCCGCCTGCTGACCGAGGCGCTTGGCTTCGATCTCGAGCGCGTCGGCCGCGGCTTCGCGGTTGTGGAGGATCTGCCACAGCCCGGCGCCGAGCGCGACCAGCGCGACGACGGCCAGACCGAAGTTCCAGATCGCGCGCGGGTCGCGGCGGCGGCGGCGCTGGGCGCCGGGCAGCAGATTCACGCCGAGCGGCAGGCCATTGGCATCGGCCATGTCGACGCCGGCCAGCGTGGCGACCAGCGGGTCGCCGAGTGCGGCAAGCGCGCGCTCGAGACTGTCGCGCGGCACCACGATCAGTTCGGCGTCGATCTGGCCATCGCCGCGACGGCCGAGCACGCGGGCGTCGTAGTAGACATCGGCCAAGGTGAAGGGCGTCTGCCGGTCGATCTCGAAACCCAGCACCTCGCGCAGGCGATCGGCGGCGGCGGCGGGCAGCGAAAGCCGGCGGCGCAGGCCACCGCGCTCGGGCAGCAGCAGCCAGCGCGGAAGGCTGTTGATCCGCGGCGACAGCAGTTGCGAGAGGGGTTCGTCGCCGACGGCGGCGGCATCCCAGGGCACTTCGGTCAGCTCGCGGATCGGGGATTCGCCGGGCTGGGCCGGCAGGGTCAGGGCCAGCGACAGACTGTCGCCCTGGCGGCGCAGGAGCAGCCGCTGCTGGGCGAGGCCGAACACCGCCCGCAGCCGCGGCGGCAGCCAACTGGCAAGCGCGGTCGTCCACCAGGCCCAGAAGCCGCGCAGACCCGGCCAGGCACGGGCGAATCCCCCCTGCGGCAGCTTCGACGAGGCTTTGGTGGGCATCGCGTTGTCGGCGGTAGTGCTCAGATGCAGTCCTCGATCGATCGCACAATGCGCCGCCGGAGCGGCGCGCCACAGGTAAAGGCACCCCGAATCATTCGGGGTCCAGCATTGGAAACGAACCGGTCGGGAACGAACCGGTGGGAGCTACGGGCCATCGCGCGGTTCATCGCACGATCGCCCCTTCTTCCCAGCGCAGCGGCGTATAGGCCGAGCCCGGCAGTCCGCTGTTTCCGGCGCGCACGACGGCGCGTAGAACCGACACGCGTCCGTCACGCAACCGCGCCCGGCTGTCGATACTATACGTGCCTGTGCCGACACCGACGAGCGACCCGGCCTCGCCCGGCTGGCGCGGACGTCGCCGTTCGGCCAGCGTTCGTTCCGGATCGACCCCCAGCGCCCGCAATACCTCGGCGCTGGCGTATTGCTCGGAAGGACGACCCTGTCCGCTGTAGACCGTCAGATGCGGCGCAAGTTTCGTGAACAGCTCCGGGCTCATGCCCAGCACCAGCTGCAGCTCGGCCACGGTCTCGAACGGCGCATCCTTGGCGCCGTACGGCAGCTCTTCGCCGCTGTAGTCGCCATCTTCGGCGCCGCCTTCCACCTGGGTCAGGGTATCGGGATCGCGCCAGTCCAGGATCGCGGCGGCGATCCGCCGCGCCGGTTCCCGTTCGACGCCCACCGCCGCCATCAGGCCGGCGAGGAGGTCCAGGTCGGCGGCATTGATGTCGACCTTGCCGGACTCGTCGACCAGGGTGATCACCACCTCCGCTTCGCCGAAGCGCCAGGTGTATTCGCGGCCGTCGGGCAGCCATTGCCGGGCCTGGTCCAGATCGACCACCCGGGTCATCGCATAGTCCAGGCCGGCGCGTGCGGCCTGGTCGGCGATCAAGCCATGGCTCAACACTCGGCCCTGCAGGTATTCGACCCGCGCGATCAGCGCGAACGCGCCCACCACCGCGGTCAGCATCAGGATCAGCCACAACACCAGCAACAATGCCGCGCCGCGCGCGGGAGGCCGCGGAATCGACCGCCGGACGCATGTGGGAGGCAGGTCGGCCGACATCAGATCGGCGCCTGCGAGAAGCCGCCGTAGCTGGCGGCCTGCGGCAGCGACACCACCAGCGGCGGCCAGCGGTCGCCGAGGCCATCGACGATATCGATCCGGACCTGCAGCGGCATGCGGTCGTTCTGTTCCCAGGTGTCTTCCCAGTCGCCGATCCGGTTCTGCGCATCGAGCGCGCGGTAGCGGATCTTCACTTCGCGCAGGCCGCCGGCCAGCAGCTCCGGCGGACGCGGGCTGCGTTCGGCATTGATCTCGTTGGCCAGCACCACCGCGAACTCGATCTGCAGGCGCAGGCCGTCGTCGTCCTCGACCACGGTGATGTCGTGCAGATGCGGGCCGCCGCGGCCGAGATAGGCCGGCAAGTCGGCGACGAAACGGATGCGGTCGGGCTCGCCGGTGAAGCGCACCGGCGAGCCGGTGCTTTCCACCACGTCGTAGGAAATCGGCAGCGCCGAGGCGATGCGCCTGCGCAGGAAACCCTCGACCGCGCGCATGCGTTCGTTGCGCTGCGATTGCTGCTCGCCGCGCGTCGCCGCGGCGGACGCCGCGCGCAAGGTCGCGAAACCGAGCGTCATCGCCGCCGCCAGCAGCACGGTGGCGACCAGGATTTCGATCAGCGTGAAACCCGCTGCGCCGCGACGCGCGACGCGCACGGCCGACGTTCGTCCCCGCGGCGTCATGCCCGATGAGGTCATGGCACCACCCCGGCGGCATTGATGTCGGTCGGCGTGACCAGGCGCAGCGACTGCACGCGCAGGCTTTTGCGCGGGCCACCCTCGCCCCAGGTCATGACCAGGTCCAACTGCAGCAGTTGCGGTGCACCGAGCACCTGGCCCTGCGGCCGCGTCGCCGACGGGTCGCGGAACGGGATGACGTTCATTTCCCAGCGATAGCGCCCATTCTCGAGTTCGCCGTCGCGCTGGCCCACCACCAGCGCTTCGCCGATGCCAGCCTGATCCAGCAGGGTCTGCGCATGCAGCGCGGCGCGGCCGTAGTCGGTGGAGGTGCGCACCTGTTTGGTCGCGTTGGTCAGCGAGCCCAGCAGCAGGGTCAGGCCGAATGCGAGCAGCGCGAACGCCACCACCACTTCGATCAATGTGTAGCCCCGCGCGTCGTCGCGCCGGGGGCGCCTGCCGCGGCCTGCGCGGATCATCGTTCGGCCTCGCCGCGATGCACGCCGATCTCGCCGGTCAACCAGGCGACATCGACATTCCAGACCGCGGTTTTGTGGCTCAGCTGGATGCGCCCGCCGGTGGACGCGCCGTCCTCGAAGAACAGGACCACGCCCTCGCCTTCGCGGCTCTGCACCTGGCGCACGCCGATGAATTTCACGTCGAGCGTTTTCGGCACGTCGCCGCGACGGTTCTTGGCGCCGGTCCAACTGCGTTCGTCGGGCACGATGGCGAAACGCTGCACGCTGCCGGTGGCGATGGCCTGCGCGCGCGCGAAGCGCAGCTCGGTGGCGAGTTCTTTCGCGGCAGAGCGCATGCGCAGGCCGTCGATGCCGCCGCTCATTGCACCGAGCAGGATCAGACTGAGCGCGGCGATCAGGGTCACCACGATCAGGATCTCTAGCAGCGTGAAACCGTGCACCGCACGGCGCACGGCACGATGCGACGACATGTCGCGCCGGGCGCGGTCGGAAAGCATGGTGCAAGGACCGGAGCGGCGGCGGCGCAGCGGGACGCTTACTGCTGGCCGTAACGGATATCGGCGTCGATGCTGCTGCCACCCGGCTGCTTGTCCTTGCCGTAGCTCATCAGGTCGAAATCGCTGTCCTGGCCCGGCACCGCGTACTGCAGCTGATGGTTGAACGGGTCCTTTAGATCCTTGGCGCTGCCGTACGGGCCGAGCCAGCCGTCGATCTGCGGATCGGTGGTCAGATCCTCCAGCGTGCGCGGATATTCGCCCACATCGGAGTTGTACTGCTCGATGCTGGCGGCGACCTTCTCCACCTGGATCTTCGCAAGCTTGTGATTCGCCTTGTCTTTGTTCGAGAACACCTGATTGCCGATCACCGCCAACACGCCGCCGATCAGCACAATCACGATGATGATCTCGATCAGGGTCATGCCGGCCTGCGAACGGCGCGGTGCGGGACGGCGGAACGGGCGGGAATTGCGCATGTCGGTCAGTCCATTC
>JAYUUH010000385.1:0-3561 GCA_043754745.1 Lysobacter sp. | reverse complement strand
GCTCGATCACGAAATATGCGCAGCGCGGTTCGGAATACGCGCGCTCCATCCAGTCGACTTCCGGGTCGCCGATCGCGAAGCCGCTGCCGGTGGCGCCGAATTCCGGCATCACGGTGCGGATGATCGCAGCGACGGCGGCATCGTCGCGGGCTTCGATCGGGCGGAGGCGGAAGCTGGGGTGCGATTCGTGATGCATGCGAAATCAGTGCGTGGAAGGATGCAGGCCGCCGTGTTCGAGCCGCCGCGCGAATTCGTCGGGTTTCAGCCCGGGGGCGAACAGGAAGCCTTGGGCGATGGGCACGCCGAGGCGCAGCAGAAACTGGCGCTGCGCTTCCGATTCCACGCCTTCGGCGACCAGCCCCAGGCCGAGGCTGCGCGCGATGCCGACCACCGCCTGGCAGACGGCTACGTCGGAGTTGTTGTTGGGCACGCCTTCGACGAACAACTGGCTGAGTTTCAGGCCGTGGATCGGCAGGCGGCGCAGGTAGTTCAGGGCGCTGTAGCCTTCGCCGAAATCGTCGATGGTCAACATGATGCCCATCTCGCGCAGATCGGCGAAGGTGCGCAGGGTGTCGGGCGCGTCCTCGATCAGCACGCGTTCGGTGAATTCGAGTTCCAGCGCCGCGCCGGGCAAATCGAATTCTCCGAGGATGCGCTGTACGCCTTCGGCGAGGTCTTCGCCGACGAACTGGCGGTACGACACGTTGACCGCCACGCGGACGATGCCGAGCCCGGCGTCGCGCCAGGCGGCGACCTGACGGCAGGCTTCGCGCAGCACCCAACTGCCGATGCGCACGATGTCGCCGGTGGTTTCGGCGTGGCTGATGAAGCGGTCCGGACGCAGTTCGCCGAGCAGATGGTTCTGCCAGCGGATCAGCGCCTCGGCGGCGACGATGCGGCCACTCAGCAGATCGACCTGCGGCTGGTAGACCAAATGGAATTCGCCGTTGTCGGCGGCGCGGCGCAGATGGGTTTCCATCCACAGCCGGTCGGCCTGGGTCTGCGCCAGCGCGGGCGTGAACGCCTGCCAGGCGTTGCGCGAGCGACGCTTGCTGTCGTACATCGCGGCGTCGGCGTTCTGGATCAGCGCCTGCGGGCGTTCGCCGTCGGTCGGCGACCGGGCGATGCCGATGCTCGCGGTGATCGTGAATTCCTCGTTGTCGAAGCGGAAGCTGTCCGCCAGGGCCTGCAACACCGCGGCGGCGATGCGCTCGGGGCGCTGCGGGTCGTCGTCGAGGTTGCACACCACCAGGAATTCGTCGCCGCCGAAGCGGGCGACCAGGCCTTCGGTGCCGACTGCGTTGGCGATCCGCTGCGCGGCCGAGGCCAGCAGTTCGTCGCCGGCGGCATGGCCCAGCACGTCATTGATGACCTTGAATCGGTCGAGGTCGATATACAACACCGAAACCGCGCCGTGCATCGGATCCTGCATCCGCATGTCGATCTCGACCAGGATCGCGTCGCGGTTGAGCAGGCCGGTCAGCGGATCGGTGCGCGCCTGCACGCGCAGGGTTTCTTCCGCGTGCTTGCGTTCGGTGATGTCCTGCAGCGTGCCGACGATGCGCGAGGTGCCCGGGTCCGCGGTGTCGGCTTCGCCGATCATGCGGACCCAGCAGGGCTGGTGATCGCTGCGCTGATACTGCAGTTCCAGATCGAAGCTGCCGCCGGTTTCGATCAGACGCTCGATCGCGGTGCGCATCCGCTGCCGCTCGGCCATGCGCACGCCGGCGATCATGTCGTCGATGCTTTCCGGTGCGGGCACGCGGCCGAGGATGCGCTGCGCTTCGCGGGTGAGGTACAACCGCTGGCGGCCGCGGTCCCACTCCCAACCGCCGATGTGGGCCAGGCCCTGGGCGCGGTCGAACAGCACGTTGTCGCGTTTAAGGGTAGTGACGTCGCTGAACATCGCGAACACGTAGTCCGGCGCGGTGCCGCCGGCTTCGAACACCGGCACGCTGGTGACCGAGATCCAGGACATCCGCTGACTGGGCACGTAGTACAGGCCGATGACGGTGTTGCTGATCACCTGAGCCTGATCCAGTGCCTGGGTAGTCGGCCATTCGCGGAAGCCCAGCGGCCGCCCCCGGGCGTCGACGACCGTCCAGTTCTCGACCTGAAGCAGATTGTGCATGCTCTGACCGGGCTCGGCGCCGATCGCGCGGTGTGCGGCGGGATTGGCCGAAATCACGCGCATTTCGCGATCGAACAGGATCACGCCGACGTCGATCGATTCCAGCAGCAGCCGGTAGCGCGTCTCCGCCTGCCAGCGGCTGCTGAGGTCGCGTGCGACCGCGACGATGCATTTATCGCCTTTGTAGTCGAAGCCGGCGGAATGCACTTCGACCGGGAAGCGGCGGCCGTCGCCGCGCATGTTGGCGACTTCGACGACGTAGGTCTCGCCGCGGTTCAAGGCTTCCCAGACCGGGACCATGTGGTCCTTCGGCAGGTCGGGATTGAGGACTTCGATCGGTTGGCCGACGATCTCGTCGCGCGATCGACCATAGGCCGCCATGCCGGTCTTGTTGAGGTCGAGGACGGTGCCATCCCAGGCCAGGATGCTGACCGGATCGGGTACCGCGTCGAACAGCGCGGTGTAGCGCAGGCGCTCGGACTGGGTATCGTCGATGGCGGCGCTCAACGCGGCGTGCGCGCGGTCGAGCAGGGCGCGGGTGGCGGCGTCGAGGGCGGTGTCCTGGCGGGCCCGGTCCAATTCGGCCAACGTCTGCGTCATCTCGGCGGACGGCAGCAGCGCGGGATCCGGCCAAGCGTCCGTCATTCGGCGTCGCTCGCGGCCCGACCGGATCGTGCGCGGGTGAATTTGCTGCTCGTTTCGCGGCCCTGCAATTGCGCCAGCCAGAGCCCGGTGGCGCTGAGTGCGTCGAGGTCGATGCCGGTGTCGATGCCCATGCCCTGCAGCATATACACGACATCCTCGCTTGCGACATTTCCGCTGGCGCCTTTCGCGTACGGGCAGCCGCCGGTGCCGGACACGGCAGCGTCGACCACGCGCACGCCGGCCTCCAGGCAGGCGAGGATATTCGCCAGCGCCTGACCGTAGGTGTCGTGGAAATGCACCGCGAGCGCGATCATCGGCACCTCGCCTGCAACCGCGCGCAACATCGCCGCGGCTTTCGTGGGCGTGCCGACGCCGATGGTGTCGCCCAGCGAGACTTCGTAGCATCCCATCGCGTGCAGGGCCTTGGCCACCCGCACCACGTCGGTCACCGGCACATCGCCCTGGTAGGGGCAGCCAAGGACGGTCGACACGTAGCCGCGCACGGCGACGCCGTCGGCTTTCGCGCGCGCCATCACCGGTTCGAAGCGCTGCAGCGATTCCTCGATGCCAGCGTTGATGTTCTTGCGGTTGAAGGCTTCGGAGGCCGCGGTGAACACCGCGATCTCGTCCACGCCCACGGCGCGGGCGCGTTCGTAGCCCTGTTCGTTCGGCACCAGCACCGGATAGCGCACGCCCGAGCGCTTGGCAATGCCGACGTAGACCTCGGCGGCGTCGGCCAGCTGCGGCACCCACTTCGGGCTGACGAAGCTCGTGACCTCGATCTC
>JAYUUH010000384.1:0-3569 GCA_043754745.1 Lysobacter sp. | reverse complement strand
CGGCTTCCAGCTGCGCGGCCGCCATTTCGCCCATCCGCAGGATATCGTCCAGCAGGATCCGGCGTTCTTCGTCGTGACTCTTGACGATGTGAGTGTGCGGTTGGGTGTTCATGGGCTGGCTCTGGAAAGTAGGGGAGGTGCGTTACGGTGGGTTTGTTCTGGCAGATCGACCTGCAACTCGGCATGTAGAGCGGCCTTCAGGCCGCTATGCCTTTCGGTCGATGGCTCAGCGGGCTGAAGGCCGCTTTACGGCGCATGAATCGTCATGCTCAGCCGAATCGGCCGGTGATGTAGTCCTCGGTCTGCTGCTTCGAGGGCTTGGAGAATATCTTTTCGGTAACGTCGTGTTCGATCAGGTCGCCGAGATACATGAACGCGGTGTAGTCGGAGACGCGCGCCGCCTGTTGCATGTTGTGGGTGACGATCGCGATGGTGTAGTTCTGCTTCAGCTCTTCGATCAACTGCTCGATGCGGCTGGTCGAAATCGGATCCAGCGCCGAGGTCGGTTCGTCCAGCAGCAGTACGTCCGGGTGCAGCGCAACCGCGCGCGCGATGCACAGACGTTGCTGCTGGCCGCCAGACAAACCCAGCGCGCTCTGGCTGAGCTTGTCCTTGACCTCTTCCCACAGCGCCGCCTGGCGCAGCGCTTCTTCGACGCGCACGGCCATGTCGGCTTTGGACAGACGTTCGTGGTGACGGATGCCGTAGGCGACGTTCTCGAAGATCGTCATCGGGAACGGCACAGGCTTCTGGAACACCATGCCGACCTTGCTGCGCAGCCGGTTCATCGGATACTTCGGATCGAGGATGTTCTCGCCGTCCAGCAGCACCTCGCCGACGGCCGTCATCTTCGGATACAGCGAATAGATGCGGTTGAAGATGCGCAGCAGGGTGGATTTGCCGCAGCCGGACGGACCGATCAGCGCGGTGACGCGCTTTTCCGGGATTTCCAGATCGATCTTCTTCAGCGCCAGGAATTTGTCGTAGTAGAAATCCAGGCCGCGTGCGCAGAGTTTTACCGGCGCATCGGGCGCGGCATCGCGATGCGCGACGGCGATGCGCGGCGCACTGTTGTGCTGGGCGACTAAGGTGCGGCTGTCCAAATGGACGCTGTCCGCGTGGGTGCCGTCGGCGTTGGTAGCGGTGGTCATGGGCGTGTCCCGGGTGAAGTCAGTCATGGGAAATCTTGTTGCGGAGCAGGATGGCGCGCGCGGTGAGGCTGATCGCGAGCACGAACATGGTCAGGATGAATGCGCCTGCCCAGGCCAGCGTGTGCCAGCTCTCGAACGGGCTCATCGCGAACTGGAAGATCACCACCGGCACGTTGGCCATCGGCGACATCAGATCGGTGCTCCAGTACTGATTGTTGAGCGCCGTGAACAGCAGAGGCGCGGTCTCGCCGGAGATGCGCGCCAGTGCGAGCAGGATGCCGGTGACAATGCCGGCCGAGGCACTGCGGTATAGCACCTGCACCGTGACCTTCCACTGCGGCACGCCCAGCGACAGCGCGGCTTCTCGCATCTGGGCCGGCACGAGGCGCAACATTTCATCGGTGGTGCGGACCACGACCGGCAGCACGATGAACGCGAGCGCGATCGCGCCGGCCAGCGCGGAGAAGTGCCCCATCTGCGCGACGACCAGGGTGTAGACGAACAGGCCGAGCACGATCGACGGCGCCGACAGCAGGATGTCGTTGACGAAGCGGACGGTTTCGCCCAGTCGCGACGCCCAGGTGCTGCGCGAGTATTCAGCGAGGAAGGTGCCCGCTAACACGCCGATGGGCGCGCCGATGACGATGCCGAGCAAGCTCATTATGACGCTGCCCATGAACGCATTGGCCATGCCGCCACTGTCGCCCGGCGGCGGCGTCATTTCGGTGAACAGGGCTATATTGAGCGAGCTGATGCCTTTGCTCAGCGTCGTCCACATGATCCAGCCCAGCCAGAACAGGCCGAACAGGGTGGCCAGGATCGCAAGCGCCTGAGCCGCGAGATTCTTGATCCTGCGCTGCAGATACAGCGAATTCTGCGCTCTGGAAACCGTGCGGGCCGTTGCGGCAGGTGTGTTGGGAGCAGCGGACATCAGTTGCCCTCGCGCTTTTTCAGTTGGCGCAGCATCAGCCGCGCGATGGTCAGCACCACGAAGGTGACGAGGAACAGCACGAAGCCCAGCGCGATCAGCGACGACAGATACATCGGCGAATCGGCTTCAGCGAATTCGTTGGCGATGGTGGCGGCGATGGAGTTGCCGGGCTCCAGCAGCGAAAAACTCAGGCGGTGCGCGTTGCCGAGCACGAAGGTCACCGCCATGGTTTCGCCGAGCGCGCGGCCCAGGCCCAGGAAGATGCCGCCGATCACCGCGGAACGCGTATAGGGCAGGACGATATCCCAGAGCACTTCCCAGCGCGTGGAACCCAGCGCGTAGGCGGATTCCTTCAACCGGCCGGGCACGGTAAGAAAGACTTCGCGCATGATCGAACTGATGAACGGGATCACCATGATCGCCAGCACCAGGCCGGCGGTACCCATGCCGAGCCCGAGCGGCGGACCCGAGAACAGCGTGCCGATGAAGAGCAATTGGCCGAGGTTTTCGTCGACCCATGGATAGACGTGCAGCGACAGGAAGGGCACCAGCACGAACAGGCCCCACATGCCGTAGATGATCGAGGGAATGCCCGCAAGCAGTTCGATTGCGGTGCCGACCGGCGTACGCAGCCAGCGCGGCGAGATTTCGGTGAGGAACATCGCGATGCCGAAGCTGATCGGCACGGCAATTAACAGGGCGATGAATGCAGTGACGAGAGTGCCGAAGATCGGCACGCGCGCGCCGAAATCCTGCAGCACCGGGTCCCAGGCATCGCGCCACAGGAAGGCGAGGCCGAATTTTTCGAAGGCGGCGATGCCGCCCCACAGCATCGAGAACGCGGCCGCAGCGAGCGAAATCAGCACCACGATGCCGGCACCGGTCACCAGCCAGCGGAAGCCCCGGTCGGCGCGCGAGTCGAGAACGTCGCGACTCGTTCTGGGAAGCGGATTGGAAGCGGTTGTGCTCATGTCGGAAGCTGCGTTCGTTCTGTCGATGTCGGGAAGGCCGGTTTCGCGATGGCCTGCTTTGCGGAGGCGGATGCAACAGGGGCCTTTCGCGAAGAAGACCACGCACCAGAGGTGCGTGGTCTTTCGGGAGCCAGCCAAGCCGCGGTGCAGAAACCACCGCCGGCCGGCATCATGCTCAGAACTTCAGTTCCTTGGCCCAATAGGCCTGGACCTGCTGGACCAGCGCATCCGGCAGCGGCACGTAGTCGAGCGCCTTGGCCTGCGCATCGCCATTGGCATAGGCCCAGCGGAAGAAGGCGAGGGCTTCCTTGGAACGTTTGACGTCCTTCGGCTTGCGCTGCATCAGGATGAAGTTGGTGGCGGCGATCGGCCAGGAGTTCTGGCCCGGCGCGTTGGTCATCACCAAGAAGAAGTCCTTCGACTTCACCCAGTCGGCGCTGGCGGCGGCGGCCTGGAAGGTTTCGTCGCTGGGCAGCACGAAGTTACCGGCGGCGTTCTTCACGCGGGTGTAGGACA
>JAYUUH010000383.1:0-3576 GCA_043754745.1 Lysobacter sp. | reverse complement strand
CCCATCGTTCGGAGTAGGGGCGCGAATTATAGCGCTGCGGCTCGCGATGCCCGGCCCGCGGCCACCGGTCCATGACGACGCGTACGGGCGGCGGGAATGTGCGCACTGCGATGGTTGTCCCGGGAACATGACCATTGGACATGGCGATGGGCTCGAGCCAGCCGATACACTGCGCCTCTTCGTTCGTTGCCCGAGAGACTCATGCCCCGCCACGGAACCTCCCCAATCGTGTTCGCCACCGCCGCGGTCCTCGCCGTCGCCGCCGGTGCGATGTCTCCCTCCGCCCGAGCCGTCGAAGGCATGTGGGTGCCGCAGCAGTTGCCGGAGATTTCCGGCCCGCTGAAGGCCGCCGGCCTCAAGCTCACGCCGAAGCAGCTCAGCGACCTCACCGGCGACCCGCTCGGCGCGGTGGTCTCGCTGGGCGGCTGCACCGCCAGCTTCGTGTCGCCCCAAGGGCTGGTCACCACCAACCATCACTGCGCCTACGGCGCCATCCAGCTGAATTCGACGCCCCAGAAGAACCTGATCAAGGACGGCTTCAACGCCGCCACCCAGGCCGAAGAGCTCAGCGCCGGCCCGAACGCGCGCGTGTTCGTACTGGACCGTATCGACGACGTGACCAGCCAGGTGCGCGCCGCGATCGCCGCCGCGCCCGATGCGCTGGCCCGCAGCAAGGCGCGCGATACGGTCGAAAAGCGCCTCGTCGCCGACTGCGAAGCCACCGCCGGCTATCGCTGCCAGCTTTACAGTTTCTTCGGCGGCGGCACCTATCGCCTGTTCCGCAATCTCGAGATCAAGGACGTGCGCCTGGTTTACGCGCCGCCGGGTAGCGTCGGCAACTATGGCGGCGAGGTCGATAACTGGATGTGGCCGCGCCACACCGGCGACTTCGCGTTCTACCGCGCCTACGTGGGCCGCGACGGCCGTCCGGCCGCCTATTCGGCCGACAATGTGTCGTTCAAGCCCAAGCAGTGGCTGAAGATCGCCGACAAGCCGCTGGCGGCGGGCGATTTCGTCATGGTCGCCGGCTATCCGGGCAGCACCAACCGGTATGCGCTGACCGAAGAATTCACCAACACCGCCGACTGGAACTATCCGACCATCAGCCGCCACAACAAGGCGACGGTCGCGCTGGTCGATGCTGAAGGCAAGAAGACCCCGGACATCGCGGTGAAGTACGCCAGCATCGTCCGCAGTTGGGAAAACGTGCTGAAGAACTACGACGGCCAGCTCGAAGGCTTCGAGCGCATGGGCGCCTCGGGCATCAAGCAGAAACAGGAGCAGGCGGTCCTCGCGTGGCTGCGCAAACGCGGCAAGGCCGGCACCGCCGCGCTGGAAGCGCACACGACCCTGACCTCGCTCAACGCCCAAGTGCAGGCCACGCGCGAGCGTGACCTGGTGCTTGGCCGTCTCGGCGGCAACGGCGTGCTGAGCACCGCGGTGCAGTTGTATCGGCTGTCGATCGAGCGCGATAAGGCCGACGCCGAGCGCGAACCCGGTTACCAGCAGCGCGACTTCGCCGGGATCGAGGGCGGGCTGCGCCAGATGGAACGCCGCTATCACCCGACCATGGACCGCGAACTGACGCGCTACTGGCTGCAACAGTACGTGCGCCTGCCCAAGGACCAGCGTCTGCCGGCGATGGACACCTGGCTGAAGGGCAGCGACGACAAGGCGATCGCCGCCGCGTTGAAATCGCTGGCCGCGACCAAGCTCGGCAACACCGACGAGCGCCTGCGTTTGATGAAGGCCGATCGCAAGGCGTTCCAGACCAGCAAGGACCCGGCGATCCGTTATGCGGTCGCGATGATGCCGACCCTGCTGCGCCTGGAAGAAGCGCGCAAGACGCGCGCCGGCGACAGCATGGCCGCGCGCCCGGTGTTCCTGCAGGCGGTGGCCGATTACAAGAAGAGCAAGAACGAGGGCGTCTATCCCGATGCCAACGGGTCGCTGCGCATCACCTTCGGCAATGTCACCGGCTACGCCAAGCGCGACGGCAGCCGGCAGGCGCCGTTCACCCTGCTCGAAGAGGTCGCGGTGAAGGCGACCGGGCAGGAACCCTTCGATGCGCCGCAGGTGCAGATCGACGCGATCCGCGCCAAGCGTTACGGCGGCCTGGCCGACAGGAAACTCGGCACGGTGCCGGTTAATTTCCTCTCCGATCTGGACATCACCGGCGGCAACTCCGGTTCGCCGGTGCTGGACGCGCAGGGCAAGCTGGTCGGGCTGGCGTTCGACGGCAACTGGGAATCGGTCAGTTCCAACTGGGTGTTCGATCCCGCGGTCACCCGCATGATTTCGGTCGATCAGCGCTACATGCGCTGGATCATGCAGGAAGTGTTTTCGGCGCCGCAGCTGCTCAAGGAAATGGGCGTGCCGGCATCGAAGTGATTGCCGATCGGGCCGTCATCGAAGCATGCGACACGAGAACGGCGGCCTGGGCCGCCGTTCTCGTTTTCGCGGACGTGCATCGCGTGCGGAGGCGCGATTGCACCTGATCCATCGCTCGATGCGCCCGTAGACGCACCCGAGAACCTCACCCGGGCAGCGAGTAATCGAAGGCGTAGAAGTGTTTGTCGTCGACGATGTCGATCGCCAGCGCGCCGCGCAGCCCGGTGAGGGCCTCGGTGCCGGAGTCCGGAATCACGGTCACGCTTAGCGACGGCGCGCCGCGGTCGAGGGTGCCGTTGTGCTGCATGCAGAAGCTGCCCTCGCGACCGTCCAGCCGGCCTTCGATGCGCTCGACCGCGACGTACGCGCCCGAACCCGGTGTCGGCGTCATTATCGCCAGCATGTGCACCACGCTGACCGCGTCCAGCGCACCATGGAACACCTTGTCGAAACGCGCGTGCATGGCTTCCAGCCCGCCGCCGAGGTCGCAGGCCGGTTCCACGCCGCGCTTGACCTCGAATTCACCTTTGACCTTGGGCATTCCGGGATCCTGCGATGGTTTCGATTGCAGGAGGATGCCACGGCCGCCGGGCCGCCGCCGGCCTTTGCAGCGCCGGAATCGTCTGCTAGGCTGCTCGCCTGTCGCGGATTCCCATGCCAGCCGGCCCCGTCTCTCGACCGCAAGTGGATCGCCTCTTGTTCACGCTCGATCACCGTATCGATGCACCGACCAAGCGGCCTTCCCCTGATTCAGCTTCATCGTGATGCGTCGTGCCGGCTAGCAGGGCTCCGCGGGATACCTTCCCCACTCAGGAGCTGACGATGAAAGTGCTGGCATGCGATGGAATCCACGAAGACGGCCTGGCGATGTTCCGCGACGCCGGTTGGTCCGTCGAAATCTCCGATCCGATCAAAGACCCCGCCAAACTCGCCGCCGCGCTCGAAGGCATCGATGCCGTGCTCGTGCGTTCGTCCACGCTGATCACCGCCGAGGCCATCGAAGGCGCGAAGCAGCTGAAGGTGATCGGCCGCGCCGGCGCCGGCGTCGATACCATCGATGTCGACGCCGCCACCGCCAAGGGCATCGCGGTGATGAACGCGCCCGACGGCAACACGCTCGCCGCCGCCGAACACGCGATTTCGCTGTTGTTTTCGCTGGCTCGCCACGTACCGAAGGCCGACGCC
>JAYUUH010000382.1:0-3580 GCA_043754745.1 Lysobacter sp. | reverse complement strand
ATGCACGCGAATTCCACGCCGAAACCATCCGCAAGCTGGATGCGCTGTACAACTACGACTGCCTGCGCGCGAACAAATCGATGATGGCTTGGGGCGTGGAAGCCCGGGTGCCGTTCCTCGACACCGAATTCCTCGACGTGGCGATGCGCATGGACGCACAGGCCAAGATGGTCGACAAATCGTCCGCAACCCGGCACATGGAAAAAGCGGTGCTGCGCGAAGCCTTCGAAGGCTATCTGCCGGACGAAATCCTGTGGCGGCAGAAGGAACAGTTCAGCGACGGCGTCGGTTACGGCTGGATCGACGGTTTGAAAGCGAATGCGGAGGCGCAGGTCAGCGATGCCGATTTCGCGCAGGCGGAACAGCGTTTCCCGATCAATACGCCGCAGACCAAGGAAGCCTATTTCTATCGGCAGATCTTCGACGAGGCGTTTCCGGGCGACGGTTGCGCGAACACGGTGCCCGGCGGCAAATCGATCGCGTGCTCGTCGCCGGCGGCGATCGCATGGGATGCTTCGTTCGCGAATGCCGCAGACCCGTCGGGCCGTGCGGTGGCGGGCGTGCATCAGGCGGCGTTGCAAAGCGCGTGATGCGTTCCGTCGGCGGGCGCAGTGCGCGGGCTCAAACCTGAGGTATCCCCATTTTTTTCTTAGGTGGATCATCCAATTAGGGGAATTTCGCATATTGCTGTCATCCCGAGCCGCAGGCGAGGGACCTGTTTTGAAGCGCTTTGAACGCAACCCAAAATGCGACGGCTGACTGAAACAGTTCCCGTTTGGCTCTGTATTTCGCTCGCTGTCGCGAGCGAGTCACTTTTCTTTGCTTGTGCACTGCGCCGCAGGAGCGGCGCGAACGCGGAGCCGGCCCGGAGGGCGAGCGCCATGGATAGTGCGAGTCAAGAAAAAGTAACCAAAAGAAAGCACACCCCTCGGCCGCGCCCGGCGCTGCGCGCCGGGTCCGCGGGTTTCGCGGGGTTTTTCGATAGAACATCCCTGTCCTGTCGAAAAACGCGCGGCGTCTTGCCGCGCGCCCTGCGGGCCTGATCCGCGAACCCCGTCGCGCCCAGGGGACCCGGTAGATCAATATCAAGAGCGGCAGTCCAAATGTCCCCATGAATGCGACTATCTCGGGATGCTGAGATGAAGTCTTGGGGATATCTCAGGCTCAAATCCTCCTTGCTTCATCGCGCAAAATTGCAAGGACCGGCGCGTGTTGCATTACCTCGGCGGTGGGTTCGAGTCCGCCCTACGAAAGCCCTGAAGCCACGACTGCGTGCAACTGCGCCGCCAGCGCTTTACGGTCGGTTTCCGGTGGAATCGTCATCGGCGCGTGGAACACCACGCGCACGCGCGCACCGGACAGGCGCAGGAAACGCTGCACATGCGCGCCGGCCTCCATGTCGCCGTAAAAGGCATAGTCGTCGCGTTCGCCGCCCGCGGACAGCGGCTTGCCGTCGACCGCGACGATAGCGAGCGTAAAGGGCTGCACGGTCCATGCGCCGTCGTCGACGCGTCCGTCCATGAACAGCGAGAACAGGCTCGACTTGAAGGGCGCGACCGCCACGCCGGAGGAGGTTGTCCCTTCCGCGAACAGGATCAGGTTGTTGTTCGACCGCATCTGCTCGGTGAGGGTGGATGCCACCTTGGTCGCGTCGCGTGCGCGACGACTGATGAACAGGGTTTGCCCGAGACTGCCCATGAAGCGCATGCCGGGCCACTGTTCCATGTCGTTCTTGGCGATGAAACGCGCATCCAGCAGGCTGCCCAGCAGCAGGATGTCGAAATGCGAGATGTGATTGCCGACGTACAGCGTGCGTGCGGCGGTGCGCGGGCGGCCGACGACCTGGGCTTCGATTCCGAATGCGGCGCACAGGCAGCGGTGCCAGAGCCGCGGCAGCACGAACGCGCGAGGGCCTTTGGTGATGCGCAGCACCAGCCATTGCAGCGGCATCATCATCGCGCTGACCAGCACCAGGACAGCGATTTTGGCGCCCGCGCGCAGGGATCCGGAGGCGGTGGATGTGCGATCGGCGTTCATGCGAAACGATACGGCATCCGGATATCGGGCGATGCACATCCAGAGCGTAGAGCAGATCGAAGCCCGCCATGCGGTTTTCCCGCTGCAAGTTGCAATGATCGGAACACGCTGGAATGCCTCGGCGGCGGGCTTGAGCCTACCTTATGGTTTCGGTTCGAGTTTCAGGGCGTGGACGGTTTTGCCCGGCAGGAACGGCGTCGGCCGCCCATGCACCCAGTCGTCGTGGCCGGCGCCCCAGAACGGCGACAGCGGGTGGCCGCTCTGGCCGCCGGGCATGTGGGTGATGCCGTCGGCCTCGCGGCCCGGCGACACCACCATGCGTTGGGACGCGCCGAAGTCCGGACCGGCCACGCGCGGCATGCCGCCGTCGCCCGACAGCGGGTCCGGCGGCATGCACAGCAGGCGCTTGCCGACCAGTGGAATCGCTCTGGCCAGCGGGTGACAGATCGCGGCGGTGTTGCGTTCGCCCCAGGTGCGTTCGGCGAGTGGCCCCAGTGTTTTCAACTCGTCGCGCACTTCCTTCGCGGCGTCTTCCAGCAGCGCGTCCCAACTGGCGAACTTGCGCGACAGCAGGTGCGGCGGGCGCTGGGCGAGTAGCGGCCACACCACCCCTTCCAACTGCTGGAAGGCCGGCATCTTGAAGTCCTTGCCGAGCTTCGCATGCGCTGGCGCGGTCAGGCCTTCGGCCACGCGCGCGTGTACCGCCAGGCGCCATGCGCGCACGATCCGATAGCTGACGGAATCGACGCTGGCGCGGCCTTCCCATCGTTTCGACGCCCCGGCCAGCTCGGTCAGCGCAGGCGTTTTCGCGCGCGCGGCGGAGTCGCGCAGCAGGCGGTGCCATGACGTCTGGAACACCGCGCGGTCGTCGAGCTGGATCGCGAGCAGATCGCGTTCGGAAAAACGCTCGCGTGCGAACAGATCGTTGCGGATCTGCCGCGCGCGCGCGCCGAAGGCGTAACCGCCGTCGCCGAGCTGCGCCAACACCGCGCCGTCGGTCGTGCGATGGTTCGCGCTCCAAAGCCTGTGGTATGCGGGATCGATCATCCTCGGCGAACGATCGGCGGCGATCTCCCAGCCCGGGCAATCGTTCGGCGATGGCGCCGCGGTGATCGGCAGCGCGCCGTCGCAGCCTGTCTTGCGCACCGCCAGCGGACCGATCAGACGCCATGCGATGCGGCCTTTGGAATCGCCGATCAGCAGGTTCTGGGTCGGCATGGCGCTGCGGTCGGTGATCGCCATGGCGTCGTCGAGATCGCGCGCCATCACGAAGTCGGTCAGGCCGAAGCCCAGCGCGCCCTTGAGATGCGCATTCCAGCGCAGCGCGTAGAGTCGGTCGCCGTCGCGGTGCAGCACCGGGCCCCATGCGGTTTCCTGCACGTCGAAATCCACCGGCGCGTCGCCGGCAACGAGGATGGTTTCGCGGTGCGTTGTCGGCTTGATGCATTCGTTCGCGGCGGTTTTCCCGCTGCCGCATGCGGTTTCGATCTTCCAGTCGGCGGTATCGACGTAGCTGTTGGTGAACGCCCAGGCGACGTGGGTG
>JAYUUH010000381.1:0-3587 GCA_043754745.1 Lysobacter sp. | reverse complement strand
AGACAATATGCCGATGATCGCCGTGCCCGGCCTTCGCGCGCGCCTCGGTGCGATGGCGGATCGGTTCCATGGCGAACCCTCGGGGACGATGACCAGCGTCGGCGTCACCGGCACCAACGGCAAGACGTCGACCGTGCAGTTGTTGGCGCAGGCCTGGACGCTGCGCGGCCGTCGCGCCGGCACCATCGGTACGCTCGGCGCCGGCCTGTACGGCGAAGCGGTGCCGACCGGCTTCACCACGCCGCTGGTGCTGCAACTGCACGCGCTGCTCGCGCAACTGCGCGATGCCGGCGCCGATGCGGTGGCGATGGAAGTCAGTTCGCATGCGCTCGACCAGGGTCGCGTCGATGGCGTGCATTTCAAGGTCGGCATGTTCACCAATCTGACCCGCGACCATCTCGATTATCACGGCACCATGGATGCGTACGGCGCCGCCAAGGCGAAGCTGTTCGCGTGGCCGGACCTCGAAGCCGCGGTGCTGAATCTCGACGATGGCTTCGGTCGCGCATTGCACGCTGGAATCCATGCGCCGATCCGCGCGGTCGGCGTGAGTTCGCACGGCGCGGAGGCAGCGATCCTGCGCGCCGACGATGTCGCCCTCGATCTGGCGGGGCTTGCATTCACGCTGCGCATCGATGGCGAAAGCCATGCCGTGCGTTCGCCGTTGCTGGGTCGTTTCAATGTCGACAATCTGCTTGCGGTCGCCGGTGCGCTGCATGCGCTGGGCGAAACCCCGGCGGACATCGCCGCTGTGCTGTCGGTGCTGCAGCCGGTGCACGGACGGATGAACCGTCTCGGCGGCGGCGTCTCGCAGGATGGCCGGCATCTGCCGCTGGTGGTGATCGATTACGCGCACACGCCCGACGCGCTGGAGCAGGCGTTGACCAGCCTGCGCGCGCATGCCGCCGGCCGGCTGGTGTGCGTGTTCGGCTGCGGCGGCGACCGGGACAGCGGCAAGCGTCCGCAGATGGCCGCCATCGCCGAAGCGCGCGCCGATGCGGTGATCGTCACCGACGACAATCCGCGCACTGAAAATGGCGACGCCATCGTCGCCGACATCGTCGCCGGATTCGCGAGCCCTGCCTCCGTCGTCGTCCGCCGCGATCGGGCCGCCGCGATCGCGCATGCGATCGCCACGGCCGCCGCGAACGATATCGTGCTGATCGCGGGCAAGGGCCACGAACCGTACCAGGAGATCGACGGCATCCAGTATCCGTTCGACGACACCGCGACCGCGCGTGCGGCGCTGGAGGCGCGCGCATGACGCCGCTGCTGCTCTCGCGCATCGCCCGGGCCGTGAACGGACGCCTGGTCGGCGACGATCTCACCGTCGACGCGTGGGCGACCGATACCCGTCGGCTCGACGCCGACGCTTCCGCTGCGTCGATCTTCATCGCGTTGAAGGGCGAACATTTCGACGGCAACTATTACGTCGCCCAGGCGGCTTCGCGCGGTGCATGCGCGGCGCTGGTGTCGCGGCAGGCGGATGTGTCGATCCCGCAGATCGTGGTCGCGGACACCGAACTCGCATTGGCGACGCTGGCCGCGTCGGTGCAGCGCACGCGCGCCACCAAAGTGCTGGCGGTGACCGGCAGCAACGGCAAGACGAGCGTGAAGGCGCTGACGTTCGCGATCCTCGAAGCGGCCGTCGCGGCGCAGGGCATGCCCGGCCGCGCCTACACCACGCCGGGCAATCGCAATAACGAGATCGGTCTGCCGCTTGCGGTGCTGGATGCGCCGGAAGACGCGCTGTACGCCATCTACGAAATGGGCGCCGGCAAGCCGGGCGACATCGCGTATCTCACCGGAATCGTCCGTCCGGACGTGGCGTTGGTCAACAACATCGCGCCGGCGCACATCGAACGCATGGGCAGTCTGCTCGGCATCGCCGATACCAAGGCCGCGATCTACGACGCGTTGCCCGCCGATGGCGTGGCCGCGATCAACGCCGACGACGCCTTCGCGCCGTATTTCGCGGAACGCGCGCACGGCCATCGCCTGATCCGTTTCGCGCTGGATGCGAATGCCGACGTGACCGCGCGCGATATAGCGCTGGATGCCGAAGGCTCCCGCTTCGTGCTGGTCGCCCCGCAGGGCGAAGCACCGGTCGCGCTTGCGATGCCGGGTCGTCATAACGTCCTCAACGCTTTAGCGGCGGCATCGCTCGCGCTGGGCGCTGGCATCGAGCTGGCGGTGATCGCGACCGGTCTCAACGCCGCGCGCCCGGTCGCCGGTCGTCTGAACACGCACCGCCTCGCTAACGGCGCGATGCTGATCGACGACAGCTACAACGCCAATCCCGGTTCGCTCAACGCCGCGATCGACACGCTCGCGACGGGCGGCGGCGAACGCTGGCTGGTGCTCGGCGACATGCGCGAACTCGGCGGCGACGCGGCCTCGCTGCACGCCGAGGTCGGGCGTCGCGCGAAGGCGTCCGGCATCGCGCGACTGTATGCGCTGGGCGAATTCAGCGCAGCGGCGGCAGACGCGTTTGGCGACCACGGCCGCGGCTTCGAAAGCCATGCCGCGCTGGCGGACGCGCTGTGCGCCGATATCGCCGCGCATGCGAATGCGGAAGCATTGCGGGTGCTGATCAAGGGCTCGCGCGGTAGCGCGATGGACCGGATCGTGAATGCGCTGCTCGCGAACGCAACATCCATGAACGACACGCCTATGAACGACATGCACGCGGACGACGCGGGCGGGGGAGATGCGCATGTTGCTTGAACTGACCCGCTGGCTGGAGCAACTGCAAAGTCTGTTTGGCCTGTTCGGTTACCTGACCTTCCGCGGCATTCTCGCGGCGCTGACTTCGCTGGCCCTGTCGCTGTGGTGGGGGCCGGCGGTGATCGCGCGCCTCGCCCAGCTCAAGGGCGGCCAGCCGATCCGCAAGGACGGCCCGGAATCGCATTTCTCGAAGGCCGGCACGCCGACGATGGGCGGCGCGCTGATCCTGCTGACGGTGATCGCCTCGGTGCTGCTGTGGGGCGATCTGCGCAACCGCTATGTCTGGCTGGTGATGGCGGTGATGGTCGCTTACGGCTGCATCGGCTGGTGGGACGACTGGATCAAGATCGTCAAGCGCGATCCCAACGGGATGCGCTCGCGCACCAAGTACGCGCTGCAGTCGGTGTGCGGCCTCGCCGCCGGCCTGTTCCTTTATTTCACCGCCGACGCGCCGGCGGCGACGACGCTCTATATCCCGTTCTTCAAGGAAGTCGCGTTGCCGTTGGTCGGCATCGGCGGCACGATCTTCTTCGTCTTCATCGCCTATTTCTGGATCGTCGGTTTCTCGAATGCGGTGAATCTCACCGATGGCCTCGACGGACTCGCTATCATGCCTACGGTGCTGGTCGCGTGCGCGCTGGGCGTCTTCGCCTATGCCTCCGGCAACGCGGTGTTCTCCAGCTATCTGCAGATCCCACCGGTGCCCGGCGCCGGCGAGCTGCTGATCTTCTGCGCGGCCACCGTCGGCGCCGGGATGGGCTTCCTCTGGTACAACACCTACCCCGCCCAGGTGTTCATGGGCGACGTCGGCGCGCTGGCGCTCGGCGGCGCGCTCGGCGCGATCGCGGTCGTCACCAAGA
>JAYUUH010000380.1:0-10898 GCA_043754745.1 Lysobacter sp. | reverse complement strand
GGCGCTTGAGCGTGATGTCCAGTTCGAGACGGTCGCCAGGCACTACCATTCTGCTAAAGCGCGCGTTCTCGATCTTGACCAGGTAGAACAGCTTGTTGTCGATGTGGCCGCAGTTGTTGATCTGGTTGGTGAGCTGGTAGAGCACGCCGCCGGCCTGCGCCAGCGCCTCGATCACCAGCACGCCCGGCATCACCGGCTGCGTCGGGAAATGGCCCTGAAAGAACTCTTCGTTGATGGTGACGTTCTTGTAGGCCAGGATGCGATGGCCGGCTTCGAATTCGATCACCCGGTCGACCAGCAGGAACGGATAGCGATGCGGCAACAGCTTCTGGATTTCGCTCGTGCCGAACGGGAGTACCGGTTGATAGACGGGCTGACAGCTGGATTCGGTCGACGTCATTGCGATTCCTTGTTGCGCCCGCCGACCTGGCGCGCCAGGGCGTCGAGCTGTTTGAAGCGGGCGGCGCTCTTGCGCCAGCTGCGGTTGTCCATCAGCGGTGTGCCCGACGAATATTCGCCCGGTTCGCGGATCGAGTTGGTCACCAGGCTCATGGCGGTGATCACCACGCGATCGCAGACTTCCAGGTGGCCAAGGATACCCGCACCGCCGCCGATCAGGCAGTAGCGACCGATGGTGGCGCTGCCGGCCACCGCCGAACAGCCGGCCATCGCGGTATGCGCGCCGATGCGCGCGTTGTGGCCGATCTGGATCTGGTTGTCGAGGCGCACGTCTTCTTCGAGCGTGGTGTCGACCAGCGCGCCGCGGTCGATGGTGGTGTTGGCGCCGATCTCGCAGTCGTCGCCGACCACCACGCCGCCGAGCTGCGGCAGCTTGAGCCAGCGGCCGTGTTCCATCGCCAGTCCGAAACCGTCGGCGCCGAGCACCGCGCCGGGATGGATCAGCACACGCTGCCCGAGGCGCACGCGGCGCACGAGGGTGACGCGCGCGCTTAACTCGCTGCCGGCGCCGATCACACAATCTTCGCCGATGATGCAGCCCGGTCCGATGACGGCGCCGGCGTCCACGCGCGTGCGCGGGCCGATGCAGACGAAAGGACCGATGCTGGCGTCGGCGGAGACTTCGGCCGACGGATCGACGACGGCGCTGGGATGAATGCCGGCGACCGCTGCAGGACGATGGTCGAACAGCGCCGCGATCTTCGCGAACGCGGAGTAGGGATCTTTCGCGATCAGCGCGTTGCCGGCATAACCCCCGGCGTCTTCAACCCGCATCACCACCAGCCCCGCGCTGCTGTCGACGAGTTGGCTGCGGTAGCGCGGATTGGCGAGGAACGCGAGCTGGCTGGCGCCGGCCCGCGCCAGCGTAGCGACGCCGTCGATGCGGCGCTCGCCGTCGCCCTGCAGGATCAGGCCGAAACGTTCGGCCAGCGCGGCCGCGGTATGGTCGGAAGTCTGCATCCGCGGACGCTCTGGCCGAATTGTCGGGACGCGATCAGAACGCGCCGCCGAAGGTGAACTGAAGGCGCTCCAGATCGTCGGTCTCTTCGCTGCGCAGCGGGAAGGCGTAGCTGATCGAGATCGGCCCCACGGGCGCGCGCCACAGCAGCGAGATACCGGTGGATGCGCGCAGTTCGCCGGCATCGAAGCTCTCGGCGTCCTTGAACACGTTGCCGACGTCGAGAAACGCCGAGACCCGCGCCGAGGGCGTGTCGAGCAGGGTCGGGAAATACATTTCCAGCGAGCCCACGGTCTTCACCGCGCCGCCGATCGGCTGGCGGAACGTGCTGCCGACCGAGAAGTCGACGGGGCCGAGAGTGTTGTCGCGGAAACCTCGCACCGTGCGCACGCCGCCAGCGTAGAAGTTCTCGAAGAACGGCAGGCCGGTACCGATCAGCGCGCGGTCCAGCGTGGTGCCGGGGGCGCAGTCGGCATCGCTGAATTCTTTGCGAGGGATGGGCGGCGGGCCGCCTTCGGAGCGGCAGATCACCTGGACGGCGTCGCTGCCGTAGCTGTCGCCATACCCCAGCTGGACGCGCGTATTGAGCACCATGGCGCGGCTGATCGGCCAGTATTTCGAGAACTCGTAGTTGAGTTTGAAATATTCGGCGGTGGAACCGGGCAGGGTGATTTCCGCCGACAGCCGGTGGTAGGTGCCGTTGGTCGGGGTGAAGAAGTCGTTGCGGGTATCCCGCGCCCAACCCAGCTCCGCGCGCCACGAATGGAAGGTGCTCTGGCCGAAGGCGTCGATGTACTCGACGACGGTGGTCGGCGACGAGCCCGGGAACGCGAGGATCTGGTTGCGATCGATGCCGAAGACCAGCGACACGCTGTCGTTCTCGGTCAGCGGCAGTCCGAACACCGCCTGCGCGGCGGCGCTGGTGCTGGAATACTGCGCGGTGTTGAAGTCGGAGTTGTCGAACTCGCGCCACCACATGTTGTAACCCAGCGACATGCCTTCATCGGTGAAATACGGGTTCAGGAACGAGAACGAGTAGCGCTGCTGGTAGACGTTGCGCTGCACTTCCACGCTGATCTGGTTGCCGCTGCCGAGGAAGTTGTTCTGCGACAGCTGCAGCGTGGTGGTGAGGCCGGCGAGCTGCGAATAACCGAAACCGAAGGTGAAGCTGCCCGAGGTGGTTTCCTTGACGTTGAAGACCACGTCGACCTGGTCGTTACTGCCCGCCACCGGGGCGGTCTCGACTTCGACCGAGCCGCTTTCGAAAAAGCCCAGGCGCTGCAGGCGGACCTTGGAGCGGTCGATCGCGGCCTGCGAGAACCAGGCGCCTTCGAACTGGCGCATTTCGCGCCGCAACACTTCGTCGGTGGTGCGGGTGTTGCCCTTGAACCGGAGCTGGCGCACGGTCACGCGCGGGCCGGGCACCACCTGCAGCTTGATGGCGACGGTGCGCTTCTCGCGGTCGATCTCCGGCACCGGATTGACCTCCGCGAAGGCGTAGCCGATGTTGCCGAGCGCGGCGATGATCGAATCGGACGACAGTTCCAGAAAGGTGCGCGAGAAGGTCTGCCCGGATTTGACCAGCACGTACTTCTCGATCTGTTCCTTCGAGAGCACCGTATCGCCGATGATCTCGACGCTGGAGAGGGTGTAGATCTCGCCTTCGGTCATGTTGGCGGTGACGAACATGTCCTTCTTGTCGGGACTGATCGCGACCTGGGTGCCGTCGACGCTGAAGTCGACGTAGCCGCGATCGAGATAGAACTCGTTGAGTTTCTCCAGGTCGCCGGTCAGCTTCTCGCGCGAGTACTGGTCGTCGCGGCGATACCAGCTCAACCAGTTGCTTTCGTTGGACTCCCAGCGGTTGCGCAGATCCTCCTCCTCGAACTTCTCGTTGCCGATGAGGTTGATGTGGCGGATGCGCGCCGCTTTGCCTTCCTTGACGTTGATGGTCACGTCGACGCGGTTGCGGTCGAGGCGGGTGATGGTGGGGTTGATCTCGACGTTGTACTTGCCGCGGTTGTTGTAAGCGCGGTTGAGTTCGAGGGTCACGCGATCCAGCGCCAGGCGGTCGTAGGTTTCGCCTTCGGCGATGCCGATTTCCTTCAGGTTCTTCATCAAGTCTTCGGTCTTGATGTCCTTGTTGCCCGACAGGGTGAGGGTGTTGATCGCCGGACGTTCGGTGACCGAGATCACCAGGATCCCGCTGGCGGGATCACTGCCTTCGCGGTCGACGCGTATGTCTTCGAAGAATCCCGTCTTGTACAGCGCGCGCATCGCCTCGCTGATGTTGCTCGAGTCGATGGTGTCGCCGCGCTCGATCGGCAGGTAGGTGAAGACGGTGCCGGCGCCGATGCGCTGCAGGCCGTCGACGCGGATGTCGGACACCGTGAAGCGCGGGGACGAAAGCGGGGACGCGGTCTGCGCTAGGGCAGACGCGGTGTGGAGCGAGGCCAGGCTCGTGGCGAGGGCAAGGGCCAGCAGGCGGCGGGTTGGCGTGCGCGTCATCAAATACGTCCGGTTATGGGGCTAGCGAATCGGTGGGGCGGAGCAGTGCGGTGTGGAGCGATGCAATCGGTGGAGCGCGGGTCCGGTGCGTCCGATGCAGGTCAGGCGGCCGGCCCGTCGTCGGGCGGCCGCTGGCGGGTGGCGCTGGCGTGCATCATTGGATCAGCCTTTGCAGGTCGTTGTAGAACGCGAGGCCCATGAGCCCCAGGAGCAGGACCAGCCCCACATATTGCCCGGCAGCCATCGCACGTTCGCTTAACGGCCGGCCTTTGGCCAACTCGATAAGGTAATACAGCAGGTGCCCGCCATCCAAGACCGGGATCGGCAGGAGGTTGAGGATGCCGATGCTCAGGCTGAGCGCCGCGAGCAGGCTTAGGTACCAGGCCAGCCCGTTCTGGGCATAGGCGTTGGCGGCGCGGCCGATGCCGATCGGGCCTGAAACCGTGTCTTTCACGGCCAGTTTGCCGGTGAAGGCGAGCTTGAACATGGCGAACATTTCGCCGGCCTTGAATCGGGTCTCGCGCAGGGAGGCGGGTACGGCTTCCAGAGGCCCGTAGCGCAGCACGGCGTCCTTTGCGGCCTTGGCGGGCTGCGCCGGGGCGACGCCCAGCAGCCAGGAGGGCTCGCTGGTGGCCGGTGCGCCGGGCTGGCGTTGCAGCTTCGGCGCCAGGGTCAAGGTCAGCGGGGCGCCGTCGCGGATCAGCTCGATCTCGCCGCCGCCGGCGGCACCGATCCGGGCGACCAATGGCGCGATATCGGCCCAGAACTCCACGGGCGTGCCGTCGATGGCGACGATCCGGTCGCCGCTTCGCAGCTTGCCTTCGCCCGCCGATCCGGGGGTCACGGCCTCGACGACCGCAGGCCGCACCTGGTGTCGCGGCAGGATGCCGATCCGGCCGAACACCCGTTCCAGCGGCTCGCCCTTGGGCACGCCGCTGAAATCGAACCGGCGGGTGGTTTCGACGCCTTCCGCGGTGCGGACCCGCACCGGCACCTGGCCGCGGTCGATGGCCGCGGTGGCCAGCGCCATGCTCGCTTCGGTCCAGGTGGGCGTTTCGCGTTCGCCGATCGCCAGCAGCGTGTCGCCCCGGCGCAGGCCGCCCTGGGCGGCGACGCCTTCGACCTGGCCGACCACCGGCGCATAGTCCGGGCGGCCGATCACGAACATCACCCAGAACAGGGCGATGCACAGGACGAAATTGGCGAACGGGCCGGCGAAACTGATCAACATCCGCTGGCCGACCGGCTTGAGGTCGTGGGACTGGCTGCGTTCTTCGGCGGAGACTTCGGTCTTGCGGTCGGCAAGGTCGTGCTCGCCCAGCATCCGCACATAGCCGCCCAGCGGGATCGCGGCAACGGCCCATTCGGTGCCGTGGCGATCGCGGCGCATCCACAGCGGTTTGCCGAAGCCGACCGAAAACCGCAGCACCTTCACGCCGCACCAGCGCGCGGCCCAGTAGTGGCCGAGTTCGTGGAAGGTCACCAGCACGCCGAGGGCGACGATCAGCCACCAGGCGGCACCGAGGAATTCGCTCATGCGTTCACCTTGTGGGCAATGGTATCGACGGTGGCGGCGCGGGCGGCGGCATCGGCGGCGAGCAGGGCATCGAGCGAACCGGCCTGCGCATGCGGCATGCGTGCGAGTGCGTCTTCGACCAGTGCGGGGATGGACAGGAAACCGATTCGGCCCTGAAGAAAGGCTGAAACCGCCTCCTCATTTGCCGCATTCAGCGTCGCGGGCGCGCAGCCGCCGGCATCGAGCGCCGCGTAGGCGAGGCGCAGGCATGGGAAGGCATCGAGATCCGGCGGTTCGAAATCGAGGCGACCGTGGGCGAGCAGATCGAGCCCGCCGACCCCCGAGACGATGCGCTCTGGCCAGGCGAAACCCACCGCCAGCGCGGTGCGCATATCGGGCAGGCCGAGCTGGGCGAGGGTGGAGCCATCGACGAATTCCACCAGCGAATGCACCAGACTCTGCGGATGCACCAGCACGTCGATGCGCGCGCCGGCGACGCCGAAGAGATGGTGCGCCTCGATCACTTCCAAGCCCTTGTTCATGAGCGTAGCCGAGTCCACCGAAATCTTCGGGCCCATCGACCATTTCGGGTGCGCCACCGCCTGCGCGGGCGTGACTTCGGCCAGTTCTGCGCGTGAACGACCGCGGAACGGGCCGCCCGACGCGGTGAGCTGGATGCGCTTGAGCCCGGCATGGGCCTCGGCGTCCGGCAGGCACTGGAAGATCGCGTTGTGCTCGCTGTCGATCGGAATGATGGTCCCGCCGGCGGCGCGCGCCGCCGCGATCAGCAGCTCGCCGGCCAACACCAGCGACTCCTTGTTCGCCAGCAGCAGGCGCTTGCCGGCGCGGGCGGCGGCGAGCGTGGATGACAACCCGGCGGCGCCGACGATCGCGGCCACCACGGTGTCGCTGCCTGCATCCGCGGCCAGCGCGTCGATCGCGGCCATGCCGGCGTGGGCTTCGGTCGCCAGCCCGGCGGCGCGCAGGCCGTCGCGCAGCGCGGCATAGCCGGCTTCGTCGGCGATGGCGGCGTGGGCGGGACGGTGGGTCCGGCACAGGGCGATCAGGGCATCGACATTGCTGCCGGCAGCCAACGTTGCCACGCCCAGCCGGTCCGGGTGACGGCCGATCACGTCCAGCGCCGAAGTGCCGATCGAGCCGGTCGCGCCGAGCACGGCGATGCGCCTCACCGGCATGCTCCAAAGCAGCATGCTTCAAAGCAGCATGCTCCGGGAGTGGTCATGGGCGAAGTCGGGGTCGCGGCAGGCATGGCGATCATTGACCGTATCGACGCGATCAAGTTCAGAACCCGAACATCAGCTTGCCCAGCGCGAACACTGGAAGCGCGGCCAGGACGCTGTCGATCCGGTCGAGCACGCCGCCGTGGCCGGGGATGAGGTGGCTGGAATCCTTGGCCCCGACGTGGCGTTTCAGCAGGCTTTCGTACAGATCGCCGACCACCGAGAACAGGATCGTCCAAATCGCGACGATGGCCACGTACGGCAGTTGTTTCACGCTGGCGCCGGCGAACGGTGCGGCGGCCAGGGCCACGATCATGCCGGCAACGACGCCGCCGACCAGACCCTCGACGGTCTTGTTCGGGCTGATCCGCGGGCTGAGCTTGGTCTTGCCGAACCTGCGTCCGGCGAAATAGGCCCCGCTGTCGGCGGCCCAGACGATCATCAACGCCACCAGCAGCCAGCGCGGCCCGTGTGCCGCGGCGGCGGCTGTGGCCGGGACTTGGCCGCCGGAATGGATGAAGACCAGCGCGCACCATGCCGGAATCACGCTCAATGTCGCGGCGGCCAGTTTGAAGACCCGGGCATGGGTATCGTGGTCGGAGGCGAAGTCGTAATGGCGCAGCCAGATCACCGCCAACAGCCACCAGATCACGCCGAGCAGGATCATCAATTGGACGAGGATCAGCGAACTGCCGGTGGCCGAGCGCGAGGCCCAGACCAGCGCCACCATCAGCAGCAGGTTGACCACCAGCAGCACGCCGCGGGCGATCGGATCGTCGATTTCGGCCAGACGCAGCCATTCCCACAGGCCGATGAGGAACGCCGCGGCGCTGAGCGCGGCCATCCACGGCGTGGACAGCAACAGTACGGCGGCGATGGCGAGGGGAGCCATGACCAAAGCGGCCAGCAAGCGCGTTCGGGTCATGCGTCGTTCCTGTCGGACAGAGGAGTTGTGGCGGGCGCGACCTGAGCGCTGGTCAGGCCGAAGCGGCGTTCGCGCCCCGCGAAATCGTCGAGCGCGAGGTCCAGCGTCGCGGCATCGAGGTCCGGCCACAGGGTCTCGGTGAACCACAGTTCGGTGTAGGCGAGCTGCCAGAGCAGGAAATTGCTGATGCGGTGGTCGCCGCCGGTGCGGATGAACAGATCCGGCGGCGGCAGGTCGGCCAGCGCCATGCGCGCGGCGACCGCGGCTTCGTCGATCTCGTCCGGGCGCAGCCGGCCCGCGGCCACCTCTTCGGCCAGCGCGCGCGCGGCCTGGGCCACGTCCTGGCGGCCGCCGTAGCTGGCGGCAATGACCAGGTGCAGGGTGCGGTTGCCGGCGGTGCGGTGCTCGGCGTCGCGCATGCGCGCGAGGATCTCGGGCTGGAAGCGGTCGCGTTCGCCGATGAAGCGCAGGCGCACGCCGCGGCGGTGGAGTTCGTCCACCTCACGTTCCAGCGCGTTGAGGAACAGCTTCATCAACGCTCCGACCTCGTCCTCGGGCCGGCCCCAGTTCTCGCTGGAGAACGCGAACAGGGTCAGCGCCCCGATCCCGCGCTGCAGGCAGTAGTCGATGCACAGGTTCACCGCGCGCGCGCCGGCGCGATGGCCGATGACCCGCGGGCGGCGGCGGCGCTCGGCCCAGCGGCCATTGCCGTCCATGATCACGGCCAGATGGCGCGGGATCCTCGGCGGTTGCGGGTCTTGCGGCAGGCTCATCCGGGTGGCCTTTGAGCCTGTTTATGATTTTTTTGCGAATGCGTCGTTGCTCCACAGCACGCTGTGGGGCAATGACCCGAGGGGAATGCCCCTGTTCGGGCGGCAAGCGGCGTTGCGCCTCTTGCCAAGCCCACCAGGCTTGGCCGCGAGGCGCGCCTTGCCTGCCACCCGAACAGGGGCATTCGCACTTGAAAAAAGCTCATAAACAGGCTCTCAGACGGCCATCAGTTCCTGCTCTTTCGCCTTCACTACATCGTCGACGTCTTTGATCGCCTTGTCGGTCAGCTTCTGGATGTCGTCCTCGCTGCGGCGCTCTTCGTCTTCGGTGATCTTCTTTTCCTTCAGCCACTCTTTGACCTGCTGGTTGGAATCGCGGCGGATGTTGCGGATCGCGACCTTGCTGTCCTCGCCTTCGGCGTGCACGTGCTTGGACAGTTCCTTGCGGCGCTCTTCGGTGAGCGGCGGCAGGTTGATGCGGATCGTGGTGCCGGCGGTGTTAGGGGTCAGGCCGAGGTCGGAGGCGTAGATCGCCTTCTCCACCGCGGCGACCATGTTCTTTTCCCAGGGGGTGATGACCAGCGAGCGGGCGTCGGCGACCGCGATGCTGGCGACCTGCGACAGCGGCATCTCCGAGCCGTAGTAATTGATCTTGAGATGGTCGACCAGCGAGGGCGAGGCGCGGCCGGTGCGGACCTTGGTCAGGCTGTGGCGCAGCGCGTCCACGCTCTTGGCCATGCGTGCTTGTGTGTCTTTCTTGATGTCGTTGAGCATGCCGGGGTTCCTGTTCGATCGGATCGCGTTTTTATCGGGTACGTTCGATTGCGTCGTGCGGCCGCGCGCGGAAGCACCTGCGCGGCCGAAACGCCAAGACCGGCGATTATATGCGATGCAGCCTCCGGAGCCGCCGGACCCGGTCTGCTTGCCCGCTGTCAATGCCCGCCGCCGTGGGGCGCGCGGTCGTGGCGATCGTGGTCGCAGGCCTTGCCGTGCTCGATCTGCAGGGTCGGGTGGTTGATGCCGAAACGCCGGTCGAGGCCCAGCATCAGCGCGTCGAGGAAGCGGTCGTGGTCATCCACGCCGGGCCGGACCAGATGCGCGGTCATCGCGATCTCGCCCGCGCCCAGCGACCAGATATGCAGATGGTGGACCGCCTGCACACCGGGCTGGGCGGCCAGGAACGCTTGGACCTCGTCCTGTTCGATGCCGCGCGGTACCGCGTCCATCGCCGCCTCGAAGGCGTCGCGCAGCAGCCGGAACGCGCCCAGCGCCACCACCACCGCCACCAGTAGTGCGGTGGCCGGATCCAGCCAGCGCCAGTCCAGCCAGAGCATGCCCAGGCCGGCCAGCACCGCCGCCAGCGACACCGCGGCGTCCGCGATCAGGTGCAGGAACGCGCCGCGCCGGTTCATGTCCTGGCTGTGGCTGTGGCCGTCGCCATCGCGCATGAACCAGGCCGCGCCCAGATTCACGGCGATGCCGATGGACGCGATGACGATGACCGGCAGCGCCGGGATCTGCGGCGGATCGGCGAAGCGGCGCACGGCTTCCCATCCCAGCGCGCCGCCGAAACCGACCAGTAGCAGCGCATTGCCCAGCGGCGAGAGCAGGGTGGCGCGACGCCAGCCATAGGTGTGGCGGCCGGTCGGCGCGCGTTTGGCCATCGTGGCCGCGCCCCAGGCCAGCGCAAGACCCAGCACATCGCCGAAGTTGTGCAGCGCATCCGACAGCAGCGCCAGTGAGTCGGTATAGAACCCGTAACCGGCCTCGAGCGCCGTGTAGGCGAGATTGATCAGCGTCGCGACGGCGAACGCGCGGGTGCCGGTGGCGAAACCGTGGCTGTGGCCGTGATGACTGCGGCCTTGATGACTGCCGAAGCGCGCAGGCGGGTTCGGCCCATGCGCATGGACTGAACCATCGTCGTGGTCGTGGTTGTGGTGATCGTGCTCGGGCATGCGCGGATGTTGGCACGACACTCGAAGCGGACACTATCCGGCGATGCCCATGCGGGCACCGCCGGATGCAGCGGCGATCACTCGCGGGTCAGGCGCTTTAACAACGGCGTGGCGATGAACAGCAGCACGCCTGCGGCCAGACCGATCCACATCATCCGGGTGAATACATCAGCGTAGGTCGCCAGCGCTTGGGCGGCCGAGGCTTCAGGCGGAATCGCGGCCCAAGTACCAAGGCGGCCGGCGATGATTTCGCCGAACGCCGAGAACAGGAACCACGCGCCCATCATCATCCCTACCGCGCGCGGGATCGACAGCGAAGTCACCGCCGACAGACCGATCGGCGACAGCACCATTTCGCCCAGCACCAGCGCGAAGTAGGCCAAGATCATCCACCACAGGCTGACTCTGCCATCCAGGCCCGGATTTAGCGCAGAGAAGGCCAGAATGCCGAAGGCCAGACCGCAGAACACCAGGCCCCAGGCGAATTTCGCGGGATAGCTCGGGTTGAGACCCATGCGGTCCAGCTTCGGCCACAGCCATGCGAACGGAAAACTCAGCACAATGAC